>JAFSXA010000040.1 GCA_017450135.1 Clostridia bacterium
GAGCCAAACGTATTTTTCGGCGGCAGGCTCGCGGAATATAAGTATTACGACATGGACGACGTTATCAAGTCCGCTTTCGATCTGATAGACAGCATTGAATGAAAGATAAAAATGCATAAAAAGGCTGCCGCCGTAGAATAGACTACAGCGGCAGCCGCATTTTTACCGGGAACCTCTGAATATTCGACGCGTTCAGATTGCATAGAGATTTTTTCGTCAGATGAAGCAAAAAGCGCAGTTAATACTTTGTGTATTGACGAGCATTTTTGCAAAATATGACGGAAAATGATCATGCAAGGTGAATGCAGGAGAATTTTCAAAGGTGACCTTCTCTGAGATATGACGGAAAAAGATCAGGCAAGATGAATGCACGAGAATTTTCAGAGGTGACCTCATGTTATTTTGTTGTGCTGCCGAAACCGCCGTTGCGGATATCGGTTACGTCGTCGTCATATGTTATTCCGTATTCAACAAAAATACCCTGGGCAAAGCCGGTGCCCGATTTGACTTCAACGATTTTGCCCTCGTTGGAGTCGTTCGTTATCTTGATGAAGATATGACCCTCGTTGTCGGAGTAATAGTAATCGCTGTCAATGATCCCGACGGTATTGTTAAGCTGCAGACGGAATTTGAATCCGAGACCGCTGCGCGGATAAATTTTCAGCACCCAGCCGTCGTCGATCCTGCATCTGACGCCCGTGGGTATTTTTATGGTTTGACCCGGATCAAGCCTGAAATCCGTCGGGCTGAAAATATCATAGCCCGCCGAACCCGAGGTGGCTCGGCGCGGGAGCCTGATATCGTCGTAGATCTTTCTTATTTTTTCATCTGTGCCGCCGAAATCATCCTTCCACGCTGAGAGGAAGTTTTCGAAGCTGACCTTTTGAAATTCCGCTATTCTTTTCATATTAAACCGCCTTTATTTTATAAAAAGTATTGTCATTGCCAGCAGCATCTGACCGTAAAAATAGCTGTAAATGTTCGCATAGCGCAGGGCGCCGTGCTTTTCGATGCCTTTTTTGAAAAGGAGCAGGGACAGGGTGCCGTCGGAAAATGCAAAAAGCAGAGCGCCTGCCAGGAGCACGATGCCTGCGACAGGGGGCAGGGGAGAGTTCCCGCCGTAGCCGAAGATGTATATTGAGAGTGTGGCGGCCTTGACGATCATAACGCCTATTACGCAGGTGTAAAAAATAATGAACGGGAAGGCTCTGCCCAGATGCTGGCCGGAGTAGTGCATAAAGCATATACCTGAGAAAATTATGATAATGTACAATATCAGGTCTGAAAGGCTGAAAAACGGATTGTCGGGGAAGTATTCATTCATCGCAACGGAGTAGGCGGATACATAGAGTATATGCGCTGCCGCAAAGGAGAGCAGCCCGATAACAAAGTAGACCTCCTTTGAAACAATGTGCAAAAACAGGTCGCCCAGCAGCCCGAAAATAAGACCGAGCATCATCAGAATTGCATATTTTGAATAATTTCCTGAGAACAGCATACAAATGACCGCAACCGCAATGAAGATGGCGGAGCATATCATTTTTCGGAAAAGAGATTTTTTGTTGGGCGAGGGAATCTCCGCCTTAAGAAAGCTCTTTACAGTAAATATCTGTAATATGCAGAGAACCGCCAATACCGCAATATACACTTTATCCATGTAAACACCTCTTTATATGCTATAAACGGGTATGTCAATCAACGAACTTTCCATAGTACGTGGCGTCTACAATAGAGGGGAGCTGATCAAAGGCGACGAGTCCGAATCTTTGCATGAGCGTGGATTGGAAGAAGAAGCCTATATCATCCATAAAGTGATCCGCCATTGCCCTCATCGGCATCTGACTTGACGGGTCAAAGGTCACGTTATCGCCGTCGAATGTGAAGGTGATTATTCTCATGCTTATGGCTTCCGCAGGTCTGATATGTAGAGTGAGCTTGTTTTCGGCAGTCCACGCGGCGGTCGAGACCGCTGTAAATGGGAATCCGGCGAGTGACAGAGGCGAGCGGCGGGGCTTGCCGTCCATGCCGCAGACTATCTTGTTGTGCTCCGAGCCCTCGTCCCACTCAAAGGTGCAGACGTCGTCCTCGAATTCAAATATTACGTTGGTGATATTGCCGCCTCTTTCTCCGGACATATAGACGACGGGGATTGTCAGTATGCTTGTGGGGAAGCCCGCACCGGACAGGACGGCGTTCTTACGGAACTTTATCCTTCTGCCGGCTATTTCCTTTTCGAGCGGCATATGCTCGGAGGCAGGCAGATCGTCGTCAAGCGGAGCAAGCTGCGGTATCTTTTCCGGCCTCGGCTCGCTGTCCGGCTCTATAAGGCATTTTTTGAAGTGGCGCCAGATACAGTCGCGGCTCTTCTGTTCGTCTATCTCGCCCGCTGTGAGGATGAATGAAGCGTCGCTGTCCAAATCCACGATGCCGAACTGGGAGAACATACCGTCAGCTCTGTAGCCGTGGATACCGGCGCACCGCCAGAAGCAGTAGCCGTATCCGCTGCTGCCGTCGGGGTAGTTGTTAACAAGTGAGTTGTCGGACTGAGCCTTGCGAGAGAGAGCAACCCATTCCTTCGGTATTACCTGCTTTCCGTTGAAAACACCGTCTTGCTGATAGCAGGTGATGAATTTTGCAAGATCCTCTGTCTTGAGCAGAAGTCCCCAGCCGCCTGCCTCGATACCGTCAATATCGTGCTCCCAGAACGGGACGTCAATACCGAGCGGCTCAAAAAGCCTGGGCGTAAGGTATTCAATGACCGACATACCTGTGACTCTTGTGAGCAGGGCGCAGAGCATATATTGGTTTTCGCTTATGTAAGACCAGCCCTTTCCCGGTTCGTATTCCCACTGAGCGTCGAAGAAATCCTTGATCCAGTGGTTTTTGCCCTTGTCGGTGAAAACGCTGACCTGCTTGCCGCTCTGCATACACAGCAGGTGGTGAACGGTAAGCTCCTCAAGGTATTTGTCGGTGCGCTTGGGACGATATTCCGGGAAAATATCTATAAGCTTGGTGTCTGTGGTTATAAGCCCCTCGTCAACGGCGAAGCCTATTGCGGCGGAGGTGAAGGATTTGCTGACGGAGTACATCATGTGCGGTGTTTCGGGTGCGTAAGGCTCTGCCCAGGTTTCATATGCCACCTTGCCGCCGCGCAGGATCATAAATGAATGCACTTCGATACCGGTGTCCTTGAAGTCTTTTATGAGAGCCTCGACCTCTTTTGACGAGACTCCGATTTGCTCGGGATAATCGGCTCTTTGAAGACGGATTTTTTCTTTGGTTTCCATAGCTCAACATTTGATACATTCAGGTTGTGACTGTATCGTCCTTTCCTAAGATTTTATTTGCCTGCTGATATTTTCTTTTCTCTTTTCTTATACAGATAGATTTGCGAGGCGATAAAAGCGGCGGCGCACAGGGCGGCAGTAATTATTCTGCCGGCTGAAACGCTGATGTGCATTATCTGCCGCTTGGAGCCGGGGGTCAGATCGGAATACGCCTTTTGGATATCATACTTCGCTGTTTGGAGTCCGGACAGCGAAGCGGGGACGGCGAGCGTTTCCTCCGCACTTTTCAGAGCTTTTTTAAGCGTATTTTCGCTCTCCGTGGTGTACGGCGCAAAATCGACCGCAGAGTACAGGTCATAATATCTCTCAAGCTGAGAGCGCGAGGCTTCGACCTTTTTGATATAGTCCGTAAGCTCGGCGGGATAGTCTGTCTCGATCACGCTGTAACCGCGTGATATAAGATCGTCCCAGCCGATCTCGTTGTCGGGTCTGTCGCCGCATCTGCCGCCGACCATGGATACCATGGCTCTGCCGCCGGTTTTGAAGCGCTTCATCAGAAAGCTGTCGTAGAGGACGCCGTGCCCGTTTTTACTCCCGAGCTCAACAACGTTTATGCCGCTTTCAAAGCACTTCTTTACCGCAGACGTTGCAAGGAATATTATGTTGCCCTGATAGTTTCCGACGAATACTGCGTCCTTTGAGGTGCTGTTGTAAAGCGCGGAGATCTTATCCGTGGAGCTGTCGGGGAAGCGGAAAACAACTCTGTTGAGTGCGCCGCAGGCCACGACCGTGTCATACACGGCTCTGAAATCCCCGATAGTTATATTTAGCATCAGCTCGGCGCTTCCGGCCGTTTTGAGCGCGTCCTCAAGCGTTGCCACGCGGGACCGGGTTTTCGGCTGATCCGTACCGCCGTGCGCCTGCCTGAGATACAGGCGGCCGAGCTCATCAGAGCTCATCTCCGAAACCTTGCCGGAAAAGGTGTTTCCGCGCGCGTCAACACACATTCTGACGGTGGTTTCGTCCGCCATCAGAACCGCTTTCCCGTCGGATGTGAGACGTACGTCGACAGATACCATGTCGTATTCGGCAGCGGCGTTCACGGCCTCAACCGAGTTCTCGGGAAACGCTGATACGTCGCCGCGGTGGGCTATGCAGATTATGCCGGTGTCTGCCGAATTAAAGGAGGAGACAGTTCCGGCTGAACCGTATGCAATGATCTGTGAAGAGAAAACCGTGAGAATTATCGCGGAAATCAGTATACAATTAAATATATTTTTAAAAAAGTCTTTCATTTCTTCCCTCTGTGCTTAATTTATGATATTATATCATAAAAATTACCAAAAATAAAGAGAAATTTTCTATATTTTTTAGCAAACAAATGTTTGCTTTTTCTGAGAAATGTGTTATAATAGTTTAAAAGTATGATATGAAAGAGGGATTGCTTTGAATATCAACGATACACAGCGCAGGATTTATGAGTTCCTTGTTCAGAGAAGCAGCGACGGTGTTCCGCCCTCGGTGCGCGAGATCGGCGCGGCAGTCGGGCTGAGGTCGACCTCGTCCGTCCAGACCAATCTTGATGCTCTTGAGGCGGCGGGCTACATTCAGCGCGACCCGTTGCTTAAGCGTTCGATCAGGATAGTCGGCCAAATCGAGAATAATATCACACAGGTGCCTGTTCTCGGTACCGTCACCGCCGGTGCGCCGATCCTCGCGGTGGAGCAGATCGAGGGATATTTCCCGTTCAATGGCAATGTGACAGGCGACAAACAGCTTTTCGGCCTGCATATACGCGGCGAGAGTATGATCCAGGCAGGTATACTTGACGGGGATCTCGTTATAGTTGAAAAAACGCCCTTTGCCCGCAACGGGGAGATAGTAATAGCCTTGATAGAAGATGAGGCGACCTGCAAAACGTTTTATAAGGAGAACGGGCACTACCGCCTCCAGCCTGAAAATGACACTTACGAGCCGATAATCGTCGACGAGTGTATCATCCTCGGCAAGGTCGTAGCCGTCATGAGGTATTATTAATATCCGAGGGGCTGCCCATTCAGCGAAGAACAAAAAGAAATGATATAGTATTATAAAGCAAGGTGCAGGATTTCAATATCCTGCACCTTAGTTTTTTGGAAGGGCTTCGCCCTTACCCGAATTATCATTTCTTTTTTCGGCGTTTTTTCTCCCTCGCCGTACCCATGTACTGTCTTCGGTCGAAGAAAACGCCGTCTTCATCTGAATGAACCAGCCCTCGTTTTGTTTGTCGCATTCAGCGAAGAACAAAGAGAAATGATATAGTATTATAAAGCAAGGTGCAGAATTTCAATATCCTGCACCTTAGTTTTTTGGAAGGGCTTCGCCCTTACCCGATTTGTAATTTCTTTTTGTTCTTCGCTGAATGTGGAAGTCTTTAAATGCCGTATTCGGAGGCGATTTCCGTTATCCTGACCGGAACGCCCTTCTCAAGCGAGCGCTTTGCGGCAATACCGATGAGCACCGGCTGAAGTCCGCAGTCGAAGCCGACTGTGATCGGCTTGTCGTTTACAATACAGTCGACGAAGGAGGTTACCTCCTCAACGTACGCGCCCATGTATCTCTCCAGGAAGAAGTTGAGCGGAACCTCGCTGTGTATGCCGTTCGCGTCCGAAACGACCGCGCTGGAGACCGTATCGTTGGCTATTGCGACCTGGCCGAGCGAGCCGAAGGCCTCCACGCGCTGGTCGTAACCGTAGCTGGCACGGCGGCAGTTGTCGATAACGGCTATGGCTCCGTTGCTCAGCTTCATGGAAATTACCGCTGTGTCGATGTCGCCGGCCTTGCCGATCTCGGGATCGACAAGGACTGCACCGTAGGCGAAGACCTCCTCGACCTCCGCGCCCGACATGAAGCGCACCATATCGAAATCATGAATGGTCATATCGAGGAAAATACCGCCGGAAACCTTTATGTAGCTGACCGGAGGCGCGCCCGGATCGCGGGAGCATACCTTGAGTATGTTGAGGTCGCCTATCTGGCCGTCCTCGACCGCCTTGCGTGCGGCCTTGAAGTTGTGGTCAAAGCGGCGGTTGAAGCCGACCTGATATTTGACGCCGCTGTTTTCAAGAGCCTTTTTGACCTCGAGTATCTTGTTGACGTCGTGGTCTATCGGCTTTTCGCAGAAGACGTGCTTGCCTGCCTGTATCGCCTCAATGGAAA
>JAFSXA010000041.1 GCA_017450135.1 Clostridia bacterium
CCCCATGAACGACGGGCTTGCCGCCATGGAGGGTAAAACTCCGCAAGAGATAGCTGAGGCCAGCGCGGGCAACCTTCTGCCCGTCCCGTGGATCGAGCCGGAGGACGTGGCGAACATGGTGCTGTACCTCGCAAGCGACAAAGCGAGATACGTCACAGGCTCGCAGTTCGTTCTTGACGCCGGGCTGCTCAGCGTGTAACCGATTATATTAAAGCTTTAAGAAAAGGGGCTGTAAAAAAACAGCCCCTTGCCTTAAATATCCAAAACCTGTATTATATCCGTCACGGTGTAATCCGCGGCGGTTTTCTTTTTCTTCTTTGAAAAAAGGCAGCTCCTGACTCCCGCATTCACTCCGGAGAGAACGTCTATCTCCCTGTCGCCGATCATTATGGTCTCCGCCTTGTCAAGTCCGTGGCGGCTCACCAGATATTCAACGGCGTCCGGCGCAGGCTTGCTCGGGAATCTGTTCTCCGCCGTCACAAAATCCGTGAAGTATCTGATCAGCCCATACTCCTCAAGATAGTGATACACGCTCGAGCCTCTGTGAGTATAGAGAAAGTTTCGTCCGCCGCGGCGGCAGATCTCCGTAATAACACCTATGGTATTCGGGAAAGGGACGGCGCGTGGCTCAAAGCTGTAATCATGCTCGTATTCCCTGAATATCCTCTTCTGCTCATCGGTCACTCCGTACAGAGCGAAGGCGTTCTTAAAGCTGATTTCAAAAATCGGCTGAGCCGCAGACGCTTCAATATTTTCGCCGCAGTCCCTCATAGCCGCTGAAAAAGCGGCGGCGATATGCGGATAGCTGTCAAAGAGCATACCGTCAAAATCCCAGATATAATTCTTCATTTGTTCTCCTTATTTTATCATGCCGTGATATCTGCCCATCCAGTAAGGCAGCGTGTAGGTTGTGCTTCCCTCGTGATTCCAGCGACTGTCCCTGTTCAAGTAGTACGTCGAGCTGTTGTATTTAGTCAGTGAGCGCTCATCGGGGGCCGCGACCTTCCACTTAAGGGTGTAAGGCGCCAGTATCGCTCCGACGTATCTCAGAGCGTCTTTTTCGCTGTTGTTAAACAGAGGATCGCCCTTCGATCTGTCATAGGTCAACGGAACGGAATACGCCTTTATTCCGTAATCCGATAATCTGAACGTCCCCACATCGTCCCTGTTCGGATTCGACGAGAGATAGGCGACAGTCTCTATCGGATGCCTGCTCAGCGACCATGCCGAGGTGGATACTATATCATTTTTATAAGAGTCCCTTATCTTCCTTGAGGGATAGGCAAGCTGATAGATATAGTTCCAGAGCGGATTTTCAAGATACGACGCAGCGACCCACCAGTCGTCCAGCGCACCGCGATAGAGGGATAGCAGCTTCCCGTCTGTCTCCGTCTGCATAAGGACGTAGGCGGCGAGCATCGCCATCTCCATATCGGAATAACCGATGATCATCCGGTTGACGGTTTTGTAAAGCTTGGTTCCTGTAATAAGTGGAACTATGTGGCCGAGCACGGGAGAGACCTCCGACGCATACTCGCACGCCGCCATATCATACTGCTCCGAGGTCTGCGTGGAGAGCTCGGCGTATTCATACTGCGGATCAAGCGCCGCCATGCGGTATTCGTCCTCCCACTTCTTATAGTGCGTAACGTATGCCGCGACCTTGAACGCCGCGAGCAGAACGGACGCGTGCAGCGGAGCGCCGCCGATGAACGAACCGTTATGAAAATACTCGCGTGAGAATTTGCCCCAGGTGGTCGGCTGACCTGCGCCCTCGACCAGATTATACCCGTTCGCAGTCAGGTGTCGGGCGAAAGAATCCATTGTATCGCAGATAAGAGCTTTAAGCTCCGGATCCTCTTCACCGAGAATGTCGTAGGCAAGCTTGTAGATAAACAGATGGCCTATTATCTCGTCCGCGCTTGTGTCTCCCCTGTATTCGATATCCTTCGGCTCGTACTCCGTTCTTATGATATCGTTCCACAGTCTCTCGGGTACAGCCTTGGATGCGGAAATAACTTTTCCTCGCATATTCTCACCGTTGATGTAATAACCGTCCGAAGGTTCTCCGTCTGTATACTCCGGCATATCGGAAAATCCTACGGCAGTTCCGTCGCCGTTTATGCTCCATGAGATATTTGATTCATTATTTATGTAATCTTTCTTCTTTTCCCTGATAACAAACGAACGCGCCCAGAAGCCTTCCAAGGTTCTCGTCTGCTTTTCATACTGTTTGTCCGGATTATCCTCCGGGATGCTCCAGCTCTGCGCGCTGATAACGGAGAGATTGGACGAGCTCATAAAATACTCGGGCGGGAACAGAGCGAGCTTGTACCTCCTCTGCATACGCGTGAACATGGCGGCAGGGCTTTTGAACGGCATATTCTGCGAACCGTCTGCGCCGAGCTCCAGCGCCTCTCTCCCGTAGTACTTTCCGACGTCGACGTCAGTCACTCTGCCGTTTCTCTGCGCTCGGACGTAGCTTTCAACGGTTCCCTCTCGCATGGAAATGTATGTAAGCAGGAGCACCGCCTCCGTAGAGCGGACAGCGATCTCCCTTGCACGTGCGACCTCGTCGGCTGTCGCATCGGGGTCGTCCCTCAAAACGGCGTAGCGCATAAGCTCTCCCGCGCCGTACATGGACGTCCACAGTCCGTCGTTATCATTCTCAAATCTTTGGCATGGATAATTATAATCAACGGAGTTTGAAACAAAACCGTTCCTCTCAACGTCGCGCTGGGAATCATCGCTCATTATGGCGGCCTTCCGAGTCCCGTCTATGGAGAGCATACGGATGTGCGTCACTCCGTCCTTCGTAACGGTCCAGATGCCGTTTTCTCCGTCGGCGGCTATTGCAAGCACGTTTCCGCCGCCCGTATCGGCGGACGCAAAGTATCTGTTGCCCATAAAGCGCTGCTCAACGTCGCGCTTGTCCTTCGCCGAGCGGTCGGTTCTGAGCACGCCGTAATCCGTTATCTCCCAGATCGAACCGTCGGCCGTAACCGCTCTTTGCATAGATGGGTAATTCGCGCTGTTTTTAAGCTCCCCGGGCACGGCCTTATCATTGATGGAAAAACGGTCGATCACCTTTTGCAAAACGTCGTTTTCGGGCACTGCACCGCCCTGATAGTCGACCTTTATATTCTCGGCGTCCGTCATCAGCGTCGGCTCGTTTTTGATTGTCAGCTTCACGGTATCGCGCTCTCCGCGTCCTGTCTTAACGCTTATCTCGGCTGAGCCCTCGCCGACTGCGGTTACTCTGCCCCATTTGTCGACCCGGGCAACGGCCTCATCGGAGCTGCTCCATTTCATACTCCTGTCGTACACTCCGGAGGGCGAAGCGGTATCAACGCTCCTGCTCTGGCCGACGGACATCTCCCAATCCTCCGGCACGATTATTCTGAATTTATTCTCAACGGCAAAGGCAGTGATCCCTGCGTCGGCAAAGATTATCACCGACAAGACAAGGGAGATCATTTTTATGAATGCTCTTTTCATAACTTCTTTCCTTTTCCTGTTTTTTTATTATTATATACTATTCCGATAAGGAAGTAAATACCTAACGAACGGCTCCGATTATCGGGTTTGCGATAAATACATCCTTGAATTAAACCTGCGGACATCTTTTTGCCTTTTGAATATTGAAAAAAATCCTTTACAATGCTATAATCAATTAAATACTTTAATCAAAGGAGAAAAGCCATGCCTTTTTCAGATCTCGGCATCCTGCTCGGCGACGTATCCCTTGCGGAAATAGAACACTATACCAAGGATCCGCTGGCAGCTCAAAAAAAGACCCTGAAAAAAATAATCAGGAGGAGCAGAAACTGCGAAATCGGCCGCAAGTATCACTTTGACAGGATAAACAGCATAGAGGATTTCAGGCGCCTTGTTCCCCTTTCGACCTACGCGGACTATGAGCCGTATGTCGACAGAATGATCAATAACAAAGAGAAAAACCTTATGTACACCGGCAAAAATATCAGATACAATTCCTCCTCCGGAAGCGTCGGCAAACCCAAAATGCTCCCGAAATCCGCAAAGGATCTCTGGAATATGCAGTGCATAGGTTTCTCCTGCTCGGTTGCAACAGCCGCCCACTACCTGAAAAAGCACAAGGGGATCCGTATGCCCTCTCAGATGGGGCCGCTCGTCATGATACTCACGGGGCACGATTCCGAGGACGGCAAAAGGGTCAACGGCGCCGGTCAGGTTCCTCTAACTTATCTTAAGCCGATACTGCACACCTTCTGCACCTCGCCCGCATCCCTGCTTTTCCCGGAGCATGAGGAGCTGATAGACACCTCTTACTTCCAGCTCAGATTTGCCCTTGAGAACAGAAAGGTAACATATCTCGGCTCAATAGTAGTCACCCTGCTTACAACGATGTTCGATTATCTCGAGGAACACTGGGAGCTCATCTGCGACGATATCGAAAAAGGCACTATCGATCCCGGAATAAAATGCACACCCGAGCTTCGTAAAAAATACTCCAAAATGTTTAAGCCGAATCCGAAACGCGCCGAGGAGCTCAGAGTGGAATTCAAAAAAGGCTTTGACACACCTATCGCTCCGCGCATCTGGCCAAAGCTCATCTGGGCATACGGTATGGTCGGCTCTAACCTCAAGGTATACGTTGAAAAGCTGAGGAAGGCTATCGGTCCGGACGTTCCTATACATAACATGGGCTACGCCGCTGCGGAGGGCTTCTTCGCCATGCCGACGGAGCTTGACGTGCACGACGGAGTTCTGCTCCCCCACTGCATATTCTTTGAGTTTATTCCCATAAACGACGACGATGACGACGACGCAAGTGAAGAGATAAAGACTGTACTTATCTCCGATCTTGAGGTCGGCAAGAAATATGAGATAGTAGTAACAAATTTCTCCGGTCTTTACAGATACCGTATGGAGGACGTTGTCAAGGTCACGAGAATGCATAACAACACTCCTGAGATCGAGCTGCTTTACAGACGCAACCTGAGCATGAACGTCGCCAACGAAAAGACCACCACTGAGATGGTCGATTTCAGCGCGAAAAAAACTGCGGACGAAGCCGGAGTCACTCTTGTGGGGCACAGCTTCTACCCCGATTTTTCCACAAAACCGCCGAGATACTGTATGCTTGCGGAGTTCAATGAGGATATCAGCGAGGAAAAACGGGCGGAGATGATAAATATCCTTGACGAAAAGCTCAAGGGCGTCAACGAAAAATACTTCAAATACAGGCGCTGGGGTATGCTCAACACTCCCGAGGTGCTTGTGCTCAAGCCCAAGACCTATTGGGATTACAGAGAGTCCCTCAGAGGCAGGGGCGTCGTCCTCAATCAGATAAAGCCTGTCACGGTTATAAATTCAAAGGAAAGGGAGAGCTTCTTCTTCTCCCACGTTCTGACGGAAAACAGCGAAACACTCGATTATGTCAATAATAAAAGCGAGGCATAATGATTATGAAAAGAATCTTTAAGGGCTTCTTATCATTTTTACTCTGCATTTCACTTGTCATAGGCACAGCTGCGGTCTGTGCACCGAACCTGAACGCCGGCGACAACGCTCCCGGCACGGATACACCTCTGATTTATCTCTGCGGAACGGGAGATATGCTTGTTGCCCCCGGCGAAGACGGCACGTACAGAAAGGTATACGGCCTGGACATTCCCGAAGATTATGTTCAGAACATAGTTAAGGAAAATATCGGTCTGTTTACCAAGGCTGTGCTCACCCAGCAGTGGGATGATTTCTGTGACCTTATGTACAATTCCATTGCCCCTCTCTATTCCGAAATCAAGCTTGATGAAAACGGCAGACCCACCAACAGCTCGAAGGTAAACTGGTCATGGTCAAGGGACAGCATTAACGCCGGAAAAATCAACGGGAAATACGGCACCACCCAGTTCACCTTCCATTATGACTGGAGATTGGATCCCCTTGAGACGGCCGAAAAGCTCCATGCCTATATCGAGGACGTAATGGCCGTCACCGGCGCCGAAAAGGTAGGTCTGCTCGGCCGCTGCCTCGGGAGCTGTATCGTGGCGGCGTATATGCAGAAATACGACGCGCAGTACATAAAGGATCTGATCGTTTACACCTCTGCAATCAACGGAGTCGCTCCGATAACCGCCTGCTTCTCAGGCGATCTCTATCTCGACCCGGACGGTCTGAACAGGCTCGTTTATGACACTCCCCTCAGCGGCGATACGGTCATCAACCAGCTTATCGACGCTTTTGTCACGGTTGCCAACGCCACCTACGGGCTTGACCTTGCTTGCTGGTCTGTCAACAACGTATGGCCGGAGCTGAAGCTGAAGATTATGCCGAGGATACTCCGCGACGCCTACGCATCCTGGCCGTCATACTGGGCGATGGTCGGCGACGAGGGCTATGAGGAGGCTAAAAAGACAGTCTTTTACGGAGCCGACGCAGGGAAATATGCAAACTTCATTGATATCATAGACAACTATCATTACAACGTTCAGCAGAAGGTTCCGGAGCTTTTCAAGGACTATGAGGCAAGAGGAATAGATATTTACAACGTATCAAAATACGGCTTCCAGGATTACCCGATCAGGAGGAATTCCTCAAAGCTATCCGACAGCGTCTGCGACCTTGACGCCCAGTCCGCAGAAGCAACCACCGCTCCGCTCGGCACAACGCTTGACGACAGCTACATCACAGCCGCCGGATCCAACGGGACGGCAAAGTATATCTCGCCCGACCGGTCTGTCGACGCTTCGACCTGCCTTTTCCCCGACCGTACCTGGTTCATCAAGAATCTGAAGCACGCGGATTTCCCGGATATCGTCAACAGGCTATTTGACCTGATGATAAATGAGGACGATTTCGACGTAAACGCTTCGGATAAATATCCGCAGTACCTGGTGTTTGACAGGACAGACGGCGTTGAGAGCATCAGCCCCATGACGGCGGACAATATGAATACCGATGAAAGGTACAAAACCTCGTTCTTTGATGCGCTTGTCAATCTGATAAGATCCATCGTCAGACTTATTATCCGTGCACTGTCTCCTGTAAAAACCGGGAGCAGTGCGGCAATGTGATCTGATAAAGAAAAACACGGGATAATTTTTCCAAATTGATCCCTGATAAAACCGCAAGGTGCAGAATTCCGATTTCTGCACCTTGCTTTTATGTAAAACTGTTTTTCAGCTTCAGTCTATACTTCCCTCATTGGATATTGCGCTGAAAAAGCTGTTATACTTTTGCGCCCATGACGCTGCCGCAGCTTCACTGTATCTCTGCGGCATTATCGCCTTTATGCCCTGCATCTTTATCATATTCGAGACAAAGGCGGTCAGCTTGCCGATTAGGGCGGGATTCGTCCTGAGCTTTTTCGCCTTGGTCAGCAGCTCACGCGGATCAAGTCCGCCGGCAATGAGCTTTGAGAAGAAGCCGCTGCCCTCTGTTGTGAAGTTTATATCGTCCGCGCTCAGGAGCTTCTGAGTTATGAAAAACTGCAGCTCCTCGGTCTTCATGGAATTTATGAACACCTTGAACAGAGCGACGTTGCAGCAGGAAAATCCGATTTCCTTGTAGTATCTCTTCTGAAATGCCCAGAGCTTTTCGGCGGAAAACTCTCCGTTAACATCTGCGGCGACGGCATCCGCAAGCATCTTGCCCGCCTTTATAGAGTTCGCAATGCCCGAGCCCATCATCGGCATCGTCATGCACGCGCTGTCGCCCACGGCGGCAAAGCCGTTCGCCACAAGCACCGAAATCGGCTGACGGATCGGGATGTCGCAGAAGATGCCTCCGTGCACTATCTCATCGCCAATGAACGGATAGTTCTTCCTGAGCTCCGCAAGCCGGCCCGCAACTATCTCCTCGGAAGTGTTTCCGAGCCTGCCGATAAGTATATCAACCGTGTCCTCGTTGAGCTTGACCCACTCCAGACCCGAATTGCCGTCCGACGGGAAAACAACGTCGTACACCGGTCTGCCGGGGTCGGGTGCATCCTTTAACCTGTTGAAATATGCTCTGTAAACGTGGATTATCTCACAGCCCGAATACCAGTTGTCAAACGAGAGATAATTGGGAATTTTGGGCTGGAGAGTAGAATAC
>JAFSXA010000042.1 GCA_017450135.1 Clostridia bacterium
CGCAAAGATAGCAGGGCGAGCCGCCGCCGGTTTTTTCCACCGTTTCAAATATCGGAGCGCGGAAATAGTGTATCGGCAGGCCGAGCAGCTCCGCGTTCTCCTTGATCGCGGCAAGATTCCCGGGGGCGTAGCCGGGATCCATGGCTATGAACTCCACGTCGAATCCAAAGTCGCTGTACCTCTGCAAATGCTGAAAGCACTTTGCCATGAGCATGGAATCCTTGCCGCCGGAGATGCATACCGCTATCCTGTCCCCGGGGGAAATCAGCTCGTAATCCTTGATGCCGCCGATGAATTTGCACCACACGGTTTTTCTGTATTTTTTTATTATGCTTCTTTCTATGAGTTGTCGAGCGTCCATCACATTCTCCAGAAAAATTGGTTCTTCACGGTTTTTTGTGGGATTGCCGACAGTGGCTCCCTTGCATAAAGGGAGCTGGCTTTTGCGAAGCAAAAGACTGAGGGATCGTTTGATTTTGCCAATGATTTCCTTAAAAATCCCCTCCGTCACGCCTGCGGCGTGCCACCTCCCCTTGCTTCAAGGGGAGGCTCTATTTGGGGCATCTGATTACTATACCGCAAAATTCCGTGAAGAGCGGAAAAATTATATTAATATTTTAGCATTGCTTTTTACAAAATACAACACGGCTGTAAAAGTTTTTATGTTGAAAAAAAGGTTTTTTTCATGTATAATAGCAAGCGGAGTTGATAACAGTGAATAAAAAGCTTGCAGAATATAAGGTCATGCCTGCCGTCGCTCTGCGCGGACTGGTCGTTTTTCCCGGCTCGGAGCTGAGCGTCGACGTCGGCAGACCCGCGTCCGTGACTGCGGTCAAGGCGGCAATGGCGGACGACAGGAACGTTTTCCTCGTGGCTCAGAAGGATATCAGGGACGACGAGCCGGAGCTTGACGATATATATAAAATAGGAACAGTGTCGGAGATAACCCACGTTATGCGGATGCCCGGCACCAATACCGTTCGCATTTCCGTCAAGGGACTTTACAGAGCCTCCGTGGCGGAGCTTATGCAGAGCACGCCCTATCTGATAATGGACACCAAAAGGCGCAGGAACACCTATATCCGCGCGGACGACAACGAGTATTCAACGGCGCTTATAAGGCAGGCCAAGGATTACTTTGAGAGTTATGTCGACGTTGCACCGCAGATGTCGCCCGAGATCCTGCTCAACGTCCTTATGCAGAACAAGCCCGGCGAGCTTGCCGACTATATCGCCGCGAACGTTCTGCTGGAATATCAGCAGCGTCAGATGATACTCAACGAGCTCAACCCTCTCCGCAGGCTGGAAAAGGTCTGCTATATGCTCGCCAACGAGGGCGACCTGATGAAGCTCGAAAACGAGATAAACGAAAAAGTCCAAAAAAATATCGACAAGAGCCAGAGGGAGTATTATCTGCATGAGCAGATGAAAATAATCTCCGACGAGCTCGGCGAGGGCGGCTCCCCCGAGGAGGAATGCGACGGATTCCGCACCGGGATAAAAGCGCTCAAGCTTGAAAAGGAATCTGAGGAAAAGCTGCTCAGAGAATGTTCAAGGCTCGAAAAGATGTCGCCCACCTCTCCCGAGGCAACGGTGATACGCGTATATCTTGAAACCTGTCTCGGCCTTCCGTGGAACACGAGCACGCAGGACAAGCTCGACCTTGCCGCGGCGAAAAAAGTGCTTGACAGAGATCATTACGGCATGAAGAAAATAAAGGACAGGATAATCGAGGCTCTGGCGGTGCGCAAGCTCTCCGACGGAGCATACGGTCAGACCCTCTGCCTGATAGGCCCGCCGGGCGTGGGCAAGACCTCGATAGCAAAGAGCGTGGCAACTGCCATGGGCAGAAAGTTCGCGAGGGTCTCCCTGGGCGGAGTCAGCGACGAGGCGGAAATAAGAGGCCACAGAAAGACCTATATAGGCTCGATGCCGGGCAGGATAATCAATGCGGTGAAATCGGCAGGCACAAAGAACCCGATAATACTGCTGGACGAGGTTGACAAGCTCGGCTCCGATTACAAGGGCGATCCGTCCTCCGCTCTGCTTGAGGTGCTTGACGGCGAGCAGAACAGCACGTTTGTCGACCACTATATCGACCTGCCCTTTGATCTGAGCAAGGTCATATTCATAACCACCGCGAACGACCGCTCCACAATCCCCGCGCCTCTCTTGGACAGGATGGAGGTCATAGAGCTCCCGAGCTACACGCACGAGGAAAAGTTCAATATCGCCGAAAGGCACCTTGTTCCGAAGCAGATAAAGCTTCACGGCCTGAACGGGAATATGCTGAGGATCGGCGGCGACGCGATACACGAGCTGATAAGCGGATATACGAGAGAGGCCGGAGTAAGAAGACTGGAACAGCAGATAGCCGCGATCTGCAGAAAGAGCGCGGCGGAGATAGTCTCCGGCGAAAAGAAAAGAGTTACCGTCAAAGCGGATGATCTGGAAGCTATGCTCGGTCCGAGGCCGTTCATCCCCGATACTATCGAGGAGCCCTCCGCAGTAGGAGTTGTCAACGGGCTTGCGTGGACGAGCGTGGGCGGCGAGATGCTTCAGGTAGAGGTCGCCGTAATGGACGGAACAGGCAAGATAGAGCTGACGGGCTCGCTCGGCGACGTGATGAAGGAGTCCGCAAAGGCGGCGGTCAGCTATATAAGAAGCAACGCGGTGAAATACGGAGTCGATCCGAATTTCTACAAGGAAAAGGATATCCACATCCATGTGCCGGAAGGAGCTGTGCCAAAGGACGGCCCCTCCGCCGGAGTGACGATGGCCACGGCGCTGGTATCCGCGCTCACTGGCACGCCGGTCAGCCAGTATGTTGCGATGACCGGAGAGGTGACGCTCAGAGGCAGAGTCCTGCCGATAGGCGGCCTGCGCGAAAAGACGATGGCGGCATACCGCATGGGGATAAAAACTGTGATAATACCGCGCAAGAATCTTCCCGACCTGGCCGAGATAGACGATAAGGTCAAGGGCGCGCTGAACTTTGTTTCCGCCGCAGGACTTGACGAGGTGTTTGACGCGACTCTGCTACGCGTGCCCGAGGGCGGCAAAACGGTCGCGGCGGTCATGACGCCCAAGGAGAGCGGAAGAAACGCGATAAGGATCTGACGGAACGGGGGTTTGCAAATTGAATTTCAGTAAGGCGGAATACGAGGCCTCATACGGGACCTCGGCACAGCTTCCGGATTCCGAAGCGGCAGAGATAGCTTTTGCAGGCAGATCGAACGTCGGCAAATCCTCCCTGCTGAATAAGATACTGAACAGAAAAAATCTTGCCCGTGTAAGCTCTGTTCCGGGCAAGACGGTGACGGTCAATTTCTTTGACTGCGGAGGTATAAAGCTTGTTGATCTGCCGGGCTACGGCTACGCCAAGGTGAATTTTGACGAGAAGAAACGCTGGTCAGAGCTCATGGAGGGCTACTTCAATTCCGGGCGGAATATTGCCCTTGTGATACAGCTTGTCGATATGCGCCGCGCCCCGAGCGCCGACGACATGACGATGATGAGATTTCTGAAGGATCGAGAATACAAATTTATCGTAGTGATGACAAAGAGCGATAAGCTGAAAAAAACCGAGAGAGCAAAAAGGCTCGAGGGGATAAAGGGCGAGCTTGCCGAATTCGGGGACGTGGAGACGATACCGTTCTCCGCCCTGAACGGAGAAGGAGCCGACGATATCCGGCGTGCAGTTGAGAATGCCGCTCAGGCAGCCGAAAAATAAAATAAGAAAGCCGTTTGCAGAAATTGATTTTCCCGAACGGCTTTATTATTCTGATTTTATGCGCCGAGCCCGTTGCCGCGCATACCTATAAGGTCTTTGATGACCTCGCCGGCAAGCATAAGCCCCGCTGCTGAGGGGACAAAGGATATGCTGCCAGGCAGTTGTCTGCGTCCGTTTTCGGCAATGACGCTGAGCGGCTTCATCGGAAGCTCACGGGAATATACGACCTTCAGCTTTTTTATCCCGCGTTTTTTAAGCTCCGTGCGCATGACCTTTGCAAGAGGACAGACGGAGGTTTTGAAAATATCCGTGACCTCGAGTGCGGTCGGATCGAGCTTATTGCCCATCCCCATCGAGGATATTAACGGCACGCCGGCGCGCGTTGCATTGACCGCAAGCGCGAGCTTCCCGGCGACCGTGTCTATCGCGTCGATCACATAGTCGTATTTTGAGAGATCTATTTCATCCTGAGTATCCGGCGAATAAAAAAGATTGTACGTCCCGACTGCCGCGTCGGGATTTATTTTTGCAATTCTTTGGGCGGCGACCTCTGTTTTGTACCTGCCGACAGTATCGGTCAGGGCAAAGATCTGGCGGTTGATGTTCGATTCACTCACCGTGTCGTTGTCGATGATATCTATCGCGCCTATGCCGACTCTTGCAAGAGCCTCTATCGCAAAGCCGCCCACGCCGCCCGCGCCGAAAACGGCTACGCGGGATGCCGCAAGCTTTTTCATCGCCTCGGGCCCGAGGAGCAATTCAGTTCTTGAAAAAATTTCAGACATTTTTTTCACCGCTCCTTTTATTCTTCACCGCAGTGATAATGTAGCTTGAGTCTATCAGTTCCTTTATCTGAGATTCGGGGACGCGGGAGATATCCAAAGATATCCAGCTTTTCTTGTTCATATGGTAAGCCGGGAAAAAGCCGTCGAGTCTTCTGAAAAAATCGACGGTCATCGGCTCGTTTTTGACGTTCAGGATGTCGATAGCTCCCGCGCCGGAGAGTCCGAGCTTTTCAGCCGGGACGTCGGCAAGCAGGGCGTACCATTTTCCGCTGCCGCGGTGGCGGAAAACCGCATAGCCGGGGTAGCGTGTCCATAGATATTCGGGCTCGCTGCCGTATTGAGCTGCGGCATATTCAATGATCTCTTTGCGTGTCAAGATGTTCCTCCTGCATTAATAAAAAGAG
>JAFSXA010000043.1 GCA_017450135.1 Clostridia bacterium
GTATATCGGCTGCGGAATAATGTTCGCCGCGATAATACTCGCCCAGATCCCCGTCGGGAAAAACAGGAACAAATCTCTCAGCTGACAGACGTCTGCTCCGGCGGATCTGTCGACGGAAATTCAAAGCCCGCCGTGAAGCCTCCCTGCTCCATGGACGAGATATCGCCGCCGATTACAATGCCGTCGAGGATCAGCAGGGTCGCCCTTATGTCGGAGCCGCTGTCGGTATGGCCCGGATAGTTCCCTATGCTGTAAACCCAGCGCTTGGCTCTGACCCCCTTGTACGGTTCAAGGTCGAGCCCCTGTTCCTTCTGCAGCTCGTTATACGCCGTATAGGTTGTATCGAATTCCGAGGGTATTATCACCTCCGCCACCTCAAGCGGATCCTCGTCCGTTTTCCAGCCGAACTGGGATAGAAAGGCGATCCTCTCCTGCGGATTGGAGGCCTTATAGCTGATATCCCCGTCATTGGCGACCGGCTTGCCCGTGCTTCTGACGGTCAGCAGTATCCCCACCGTCACCAGCAGAGCAGCGCAGGCCGCCGCAATTATCTTTGTTCTGTCCGCTTTTACAGAAAATACAAACATGGTTTTTACTTCGGAGCGCCGCAAGTGCGCTCCGTCCTTTCTTTAAAAATTGATCCTCCGCTTTTCAGCTAATAAAGCCTATGCTGAAAAACGGAGGATTATTCTTTTGGTCATCTCTAAAAATTCTCGTGCATTCATCTTGCCTGATCTTTTTCCGTCATATCTCGCAAAAATGCTCGTCAATACACAAAGTATTAACTGCGCTTTTTGCTTCATCTGACGAAAAAATCTTCATGCAATCTGAACGCGTCAAATATTTTTTTATCCCGATCATCTGAGTTTCATGCTTATCGGCATTATCCCCGACGGCGTAAGGTCAATGACCGCGTACTCTCCCGAGCGCAGGCTGCCGGGATTGACGAGCCAGATCCCGTCGGAATAAACTGTGTCAGAAACGTGCGTATGACCATATAATGCAATGTGGGCGCCGAATGACGATGCCCTGTTCAGGAGTATCTCCTTTGTATACTTTACCCTCTCGGCATATCCGTGGGTGCAGTAAAACCGTTTTCCGCCGACGGTGACGTTGAGAAAAGCCGGAAGTCCGCTCCCGAAATCACAGTTCCCCTTTACGCGATAGAGGTTGATCCCCTCGGCTGAGCAGAGGAAATCTACGTCATGCTCGCCGTCGCCGAGAAAAAAGACCGTTTCCGCCGTCGGCTGCTGTTCAATAGCAGACCTCACGGCGTAGGGATCTCCGTGGGAATCTGAAATAACAATTACCCGCATAACTATACCTCCCGTATAATAATATATAATGGAGAGTGATTTAAATGGATGATCTGAATGAATTGACAAGGCTTATGTCCCTGCTCGCGAATACCGGCGCACCGGAAAAGAGGAAGGCCGCCGACGAGCTGATGTCCGGTCTGGGCTCCGACGATTCGAGGGAGCTGAAAAAAATACTGAATGACCGTGGAAAAATCGAGGAGATCCTGCGCTCCGAGGCCGCAAAAAATATAATCAAAAAGCTCGGCGGAAGTTCAAATGGACAACATCAATGACATAATATCCTCCCTCTCGTCCGAGGATATCGAGGCGCTGAAGAATGCAGCGGATTCTATCTTCGGCGCCGAAAAGGCAGGCGGCTCCGAGGGACGCCGCGCGGCGCCAGACGCGGGCCCTGCCGTCTCGCCGGAAATGCTGATGAAAATATCGCGGGTGATGGCCGCAATGAACAAAAACGACGGAAAGCGGGCAAGGCTGCTGGAGGCGCTCAAACCGAATCTCAGCCGGGAGCGCAGAAAAAAGGCGGACGAGGCCATGCAGCTCATACGGCTGATGGACATAATGCCGATGTTCATGGATATCGGCGGAAATATGAACGACCGGAGCGATGAAAAATGAACTCACTCTTCAAAGGCCCGGGCGCGGCCGGGCCGGACAGCGGCGACGCCGTTCTCGTAATGGCGCTTATACTCCTTATAGCGTCGGATACTGCGGATAAAACGCTGATACTCGCCCTGCTCTATATTTTGACTTGACAAAAACGCACTCAGAGCTTATTATATATTCACAGATTATGAAAGGAAGCCGAAAGGCGCGTGAATATGAAACATACATATAAAACCAAGGGAACCTGCTCGAGCAGCATATCATTCGATCTTGAAGGTAACGTAGTCAAGAATATCAGCTTTACAGGCGGCTGCAACGGAAACCTCAAGGGCATATCCGTCATTGTCGACGGCATGACGGTCGACGAGATCAGTGACAAATTCAAGGGTATAAAATGCGGATTTAAAAGCACATCATGCCCCGACCAGCTCGCGAAAGCGGTAGTCGAGGCATATGAGAGCGAAAACGGATGATTATCTGATCGCATCGTAGATCCTGTCGCGGCAGTCCTTATCCTTATTGAAGAAAAAGCTTTTACATTTCTCATCAAACGGCGGTATCGGTTTACCGTCGTTTTCTATTATTCTTCCGAGAGCCGCCACAGCCTCCCCGGAGTTTTGCGTAAATTCGCCGAAGCCGTTTTCAAACGGAATATCGAGCTCCCTGTAATCGTTCATTCCCGATTTGAACTCGGTGTAATCCGGCATGAAATAAACTATCGGCTTTTCGAGGTAGACGAAGTCGAAAACAAAGGACGAATAATCCGTCATGAAGATGCCGTAGTCCCCGGACGCGGCGTCTTCTGCTATTCTGACGCGCGGATTGTCGATCTTGAAGCAATCCGCATAGCCGGCGAAGATCGGGTGGAGCTTAAAGTCGAGATATCTGTCGCTCTCCTCGAGCAGGCTTTCGAGCGCGGGGTCATTCAGGAGCTCCTGCGTTTTTGCAAAGTAATCCGAGGATTCAAACCTCTTTGCATCGAGCAGCCACTCGCCGTTCCCCGCAAGGGAGACCAGATACTTCCTCCAGGACGGGGCAAACAGGATATTCTTCCCCTGTTTTGCTGCAGACGTGTCCATGAGATCATATCGCGGCATCTTGCTTTTTATGAGCGCACTCTCGGGGAAGCAGTAATTCTCCGTCATATTTTTGACCTCATAGCCGGTCGACACGACCTCGTAGCTGAGATCCTGTCTGTCGTATGAGTATTTCCACGGCAGGTGCGCGTGAAGCACTCCGTGCTGCAGATATACGACCTCACCGCCGAAGAGATCGATGTAATAATAATAAGCGTCGTTATAGAAGGGCAGATAATTTAGCTTTTCGGAGAAGGCGGTTATTATCCTCTCCGCCCTGAGATACATAAGCTTGTGCTTTGCGGAACGGAAGCTGACAAGGTGCTTGCGCTGTTCTTCGTCAAAATATCCGGCAGCCTCACCGATATCCCCGTTGACAACGTAGTACCGGCGCACACCGTCATCCTTGTAAAAATCATGTATGAACTGATAGTAGCCGTTGTCCCTGCCGACCCCCTTGCAGTCGTGGTAGAGCCAGATCCTGCCGGACGGGAGAAGCAGGTTGGCTAACCGCACCGCGCAGACTTTTTTATTGGAGCGCAGATACTTTGCCGCCGTCCTTAACCTGTATTTTAGCTCGACCGCCCGGGAAACGTTTTCCACTATGAATCTCTTGTCCGTCATTCTGCATCTTTTGCCGTTCAGGACGTATTCCCGTCTGCCGAGCATATCGTTAAAGACGACCCACTCCCCTGTTACTATCTCAGGCTCATATGAATACGGGCCTATCGTCAGGGCGAAGGAGAATTCTGCGCCGTCCGTCACGTCGAGCTCAAACCTGAAGCCCCACGCGGCGTTGTTTTTTATCTTTGCAAGCTCATAGCACCATGAGGACTCGAAAAGCTCCTGCCGCCGCAGGCCGTCCCGGGTGCGGATGTAAAGCTCCGGCTTTTGAGTGAAGGCAAGTGCGGGCGAGGACAGATGCCCTCCGACCTCAAGGGTGTTGCCGCGCACCTTGAACCTTGTCAGAACAAGGCCAACGGTCTCTGTCTCGTAGACGGTTCTGCCATCTGCAATGAGCCTTATGGTCTCGCCCGTTTCAGCGGTCAGCTTCGAGCCGTATTTCATGGAGATGAAATAGTATTTATTCATCGTCATGTCATACGGATGCTCAATTATTATATCATCGTCCGTGCGTTCGAGCAGAGCCTTTATCCTGCCGAGCGCCTTTTCATATTCCTCTCCCTCAAGATGGTAGGGAAAGAGGATATCCTCCCTCAGCTTCCAGAGGATATCGTTGGCAAACTGAGCCTGGAAGTATCTCGGCACCCCGCCGTCAAAGCCGGCGTAGAGCTGCTCAAAATACGTCATCGCGGAATCGAAGATATAGTAGGAATGGAAATAAATGCGGACGATGCTGTTCGCGTTGCCGTTGTTATACATATATGTGCCGCCGGGGCAGTAGCCCATCTTCATTTTCGGCATAAGCACCCTGTTGCAGTACTCCTGATCCTCGAGGCGGAAACCGGGCGTGGTGTTGAAAAGTATGTTATCCCTGCCGAGATTTTTGACGCAGACGTTTACCCTGGTCTGCGTGATGTAAGGATATTCTTCAAGGTCGTACACGCCCTCATGGTCGAGTATATCAAAGCGGAAATGCCGCTTGACCGACTTGCTTGAGTTGAAGCGAATCTCATCAAAGGCGACAAGATCAACCTCGTTGTAAACCGTATCGAAATATTCGGTGACCGCCCTGACCGTATCCGGGGTAAAATAATCGTCGCTGTCAAGGAAGAAAAGGTATTTGCCGCTCGCGTGCTCTATACCGAAATTCCTTGTCGCGGAAAGACCCTCGTTCTCCTTTGAGAAAACCTTTATGAAATCATATTTCTCGCTGTACTGCCTGCAGATATCGAGGCTGCCGTCCGGAGAGCCGTCGTTGATTACCAGCACCTCCAGCTCGGATTTATCGATCGTCTGCGCCGCCATTGAATCAAGGCAGACGGAGATATATTTTTCGACGTTGTAAACGGGTATTATAACCGTTGCTTTTACGTTTGCTTCGGGCATTTGGATCACCTCACGTTTTTATTATACAATACCTGCCGTTTTTTTCAATAAACAAACGCATAAAATCAGAAAAAATTTCCAAGACTCTCCACAGGTGATGACTATGACTAACAGAGAAATTAAGAGGCTCGCCGGAAAAACGGCGATAAAACGCGGGCTTTCCGCCTCGCTGATACCGGTCGCCGCAATACCGGCGGCGCTGTTCTTCATGCTGCTGCCGGGGCTTTTACCCGCAGCCGCTGAGCTCCTCGGCCTGAAGCCGCTCATACAGGAGGTGCAGAAATACCTGTACCCCGGCCTTATAACGGCAGTCATGGCTCTTATTTCCCTGCACGCGTTTTTCACTTATTCCTCGGCGTCAATCGGTGAAAAAGCGTTTTTCCTGGGTATAATGAACGGCAGGAGCAACTGCGCGGCAAGGTTCTTCTTCTGGTTCAAGCTGCGCGAGGCTGTCAGAGCGGCAAGGCTGACGCTCCTGACGGCCTGCCTGAAGCTTCTGTATCTCGCCGTCTTTCTGCTGCCGGCGGCGGCAGTCTTTTCCGCAGTGTTCATCCTTGCTCAGAGCGGCGGCATAGAGGTCTACCTCTTTGCCGCGCTGACGGCCGGCGGCGTTCTTCTGACCTTGAACGGGCTTGTGTTCTGGTTCATAGGAATACAGAAGTTTTTCCTTGCGCCCTATCTTACCGCAGAGGAGCCCGGGCTGCCTGCCGTTACGGCTGTAAAGCGGAGCAAAAATCTGCTTGAGGGTCATGTCGGCAGGCTCATCGGCTTCAAACTGAGCTTCATTCCGTGGTTCCTGCTGTGTCTTTTGGCTCTCCCGGCATTTTTTGTCTATCCATATTACAAACAAAGCTGCTGCGTTATTGCAAAAGAGCTCCGTCTGTGATATAATGGCAAAAAACCGCTTAGGAGAATCATAACAATGAAGGAACACAAAAGCATATCGCGCTCCAAAACTTTTCTTATAGTCTTCAACTGCTTCCTCGCGCTGGCGATAGTGGTCAGCGGCATGATGATAGTGATCGACCGTTCAAGGATTAAAAACGGCGTAGCCTACACGGGCGGCAGTCCCGCCGGGGAAACAGCTACGGCTCAGGACAGCACCTCGAAGCTCACCGGCACCAGAACTGCAAGACTTATGTGCGCCGGCGACAATCTGATACACAGGAGCATCTACAAGCAGGCAAAAGCCCGCTCACAGGACGGCGGCTATGATTTTTCGTATGATTACGCGATGATAAAGGATATAATCGGTAAGGCCGATATCGCCTTTCTTAATCAGGAGACGGTCATAGATCCCGAAAAAGAGCCCTCGTCATACCCGCTCTTCAATTCTCCGCCGGAGCTGCTGGATACGATGATAGACGTGGGCTTCGACGTATACAACCAGGCGACCAACCACGTTATGGACAAGCAGCTCTCCGGTGCTCTCAACGATTTAAAGCTCTTCCACAGCAAGAAGGATATTATCCTCACGGGTCTGTACGAAAACAACGAGGAAATGCTCAAGCCGCAGACAAAGGACGTCAACGGCATAACCTTCTCTTTCGTGGGCTTCACTCAGTATCTGAACGGGCTGACGGTCCCGTCCGACTCCGACCTGGGGCTTGTCTATCTGACCGACAAGCGCAAAACGCAGGATGAGCTGTACGCCACAATGAAAAAAATGATAGAGACGGCCAGAGCTGCCTCCGACGTTGTCTGCGTATCCATGCACTGGCAGGAGGAAAACATCACGAAGCCCAACGACTCCGAGAAAGAGATAGTCGATAAGCTCCTCGAATACGGCGCGGATATCATTATTGGCACCGGCCCTCACGCCCTGCAGCCGATCGAATATATGCAAAACGGCGACGGAGAGCAGGCGCTCGTAATATGGTCGCTCGGCAATTTCATTTCCTGCCAGGATTCGATGGTAAACCTGCTCGGCGGGATCGCGGACGTCAAAGTGTCAAAGGATCTTGCCACGGGCAAGACGAAGGTAGACTCCGGCAAGCTGATACCCACCATAACCCAGTACGGCGGGTCATATTCGAATGTGCACGTGGTTCCCCTCTCCGATTACACCGAGGAGCTGGCGAGGGCCCACAGCTGCTCGGGCAGGAATTCAAGCTTCACCCTGACAGGCATCAAAAAGTTCTATGAGGATATGTACGGGGATAAGCTCGAGCTGAAAGCCGAATAAAAATCGTTTCGGCTGACGCGTCAATCGAATGTTTCTCAGGTATAATGAGGCGCGGAAATCATAGCTTCTGCGCCTTTATTCATATCGGCAATTCCATATTGACAAAAAATATCAACTATGAGATAATATACAGGGATAAAGATTGAAGGAAAATCATTTTTATCTCAGGGCAATAAGGAGGGATTATCATGGGATTATTTGATTCACTTAAAAAGAGCTTGCAGGATCTCTCAAATGAAGTTGAAAAGCATAAGGACGACATTCAAAAGGGTCTTGATCTGCTCTCAAACCAAGGCTCACAGAGCGCTCGTAGCAATGATTCCGCTCCTTCTGCTCAGTATGCCTCTCGGACGCCCGATCACAGCAGCTGCTTTGACGATAATTCCGTCTATCCCGGCCCTGTGACTACGGCTCATGTTGACCGTTTCAACGACTTTGACGGCATTATCGCGAGGAATTTCCCCGATCATGAGGTCAGACGGAACGTCCCGGCAAGCGAGCTGCAGCCCGGCTGTCACCCTGCCTGCACACCGGTACAGTTTTTATTTTACAGCGGCGGAAAGCCAGTGCTCGCGGTCGTACTCGTCAGAACCAACAATTACGGCGGGATGAACGTAAAGGCAACGAAAAAAATATGCGAAGACCTCGGCATAAAATATATCAGATTCTATCACGAATATGAGAACGCCGAGAGCTATGTTGTTGAAAGAATAAAGAAATATCTGTAACAGCTTTATACGGAGCCGGGATGCTTTGCGCCTGCGTGGGTCAAAGCGCAAAGGGTTTTTATCGCCTTGCAGGCGGCGCTTTTGCGTGCAGACCCGTATCGCAAAATTGCGATTTTAAATCGTTCCCGGCTCTGTTGTTTTTTGATTATGAGTATTGTTGATGATCTTCTCTGTGACGAAGAATGGCGCCGTTTTAAGGATTATAAGCTCAACGGGGATCACCTCACGGCACAGCAGAAAAAAGAGCTCTGCGACTTTGTTGATAACAGGAGATATATGGCTGCCGCCGTCAGATTGGCAGACGGCGGTTTCTTCGGCATTCCTCAGAAAATTCTGGTGAACAAAAGCAACTCCGTCAAAAAGAGAACAGTCTACAGTTTCAGCCCGGAGGAAAACTATATTCAGAAATTCATAGCATTCAGGCTCCTGGATTACGACTGTATTTTTTCCGCTAATCTCTATTCGTTCAGGCGTGACATGGGGGTAAAAAAGGCCGTGACGCGGCTGATGCGCCATCCGGATATAAACAATATGCACTCCTACAAGCTTGATATTTCCGACTATTTCAATTCTGTGTCCCCCGATCTGATTCTGCCGATGCTCAAAGAGGTTCTCGCCGGCGACAAAAAGCTGTACTGCCTGCTGGAGGCCATGCTCACTGAGCCTTGCGCTGCCTACGAGGACGGGATCGTCGCTGCAAAGAAGGGAATCCTCGCCGGCTCGCCGATTTCAGGTTTTCTCGCAAATCTCTATCTGAGTGAGCTTGACGCGGAATTTGAAAAAAGCGGAGCCCTGTATGCGAGGTATTCCGACGATATCATATTTTTCGCCGATAACGAGACGGAGCTGAACGAATATATACGCAAGGTCAGCGCGTTTTTATCCGAAAAAAAGCTCGAGGTCAATCCGAAAAAAATATGCAGGACTCTGCCCCGAGAGGAATGGACCTTCCTCGGCTTCAGCTTCAGGGATTCCACCGTGGATATTTCCCGCGTCTCAAAGCAGAAGCTGAAAATGAAGCTGAGACGCAAGGCAAGGGCGCTGTACCGCTGGAAAATACGCAAGGGCGCGTCCGATGAACGGGCGGTCAGGGCCTTCATCCGGCATTTCAACAAAAAGTTCTATTCAAACGATATGCCGAATGAGATCACCTGGTGCCGCTGGTATTTCCCGATCATAACTACCGACGCGGGCTTAAAGGAGATAGACGCCTATATGCAGCAGTGCATGAGATTCATTGCTACCGGCAAGCAGAACAAATCGCAGTATAATTTCCGGTACTCCGAAATGAAGTCGCTCGGATATAGGACTCTTGTCAACAGCTACTATGACTTTAAAAGCCGCGGTGCACATCAGAACGTCTAAACGATCAACATAACAGAAATAACAGTCTGCGCCCGCATGAGGCACAGGCTGTTTTACTTATCGGATATTGATAATGAAATGCTTGATATTATTTTTCGGTTGTGCTATAATTATTTTGTGATATTGCAGGCAGCGAGTCAAGCGGCCTGAATTCATATCCTGCGTTTTCAGCGTAGTCTATTATCCTGCCGAGAGCGGCGGCGTTGTCAGCCGAGACGGAATGCAGGAGAATAACGGCTCCCGGATGCAGACGGGACGTAACCTTCTCAAAGGCGTAGTCCCCTCCCTTCTGGTTGTCCGTATCCCAGTCGGAATACGACAGCGACCAGAAAACGCTGGTATATCCGAGAGAGCCTACAAGCTCCAACGCGTTTGCGGAGTACTCCCCCTTGGGGAACCTGAAAAAGTTCGGAGCGTAGCCGAAGCTCTTTCGCAGGTAGTTTTCACACTTTTCTATCTCGAGCGCCATATCCTCCCTCGACAGCGAGGGAAACGACGGATGAGTTGCCGAATGGTTCCCGACGATATGGCCGTCCTTTATGATACGGGCGATCAGCTCCGGAACGGATTTGATATCGTCAAGCGTGCAGAAGAACGCCGCTTTTACGTTTTTCTCCTTGAGCACGTCGAGTATCTTTTCCGTGTAGCCGTTTTCGTAACCGCAGTCGAAGGTCAGATACAGCACCTTCTCCACGGTTTTATTGTCATAGGTAACGGCTTTAAAGCCGTTATCCTCAAAGTATTTCTCGGACTGCACCGATATCTCATGCGGCTTGCCGTCCCGGGCGACGCCGTAGGAGTGCTCGACGGCCTTGTTTGAAAGTCCCGCCGTATTTCCGGGGTCGCTCACCTTATAGCTCACCTCGTCAAGGGGCTTGAAGCCGGTGTAGGTCGAATAAGTCTTTTTACCCGTGGTTGCCGCAGCGTTGTCCTTAGCCTGTCCCCTTTTTGTATAGGCGCACGAAGCGCAGGAAAATATGACAGCCGCGCAGATCAGTATAGAAGTAAATCTTTTCAAGTTCATCACCATAGTTATTATTGCCGCAAGGGAGTGAATTATAAGTATGAAAGCTTTTATATCGTGCCTAATGTGCCTTTTTATAACGTCATCGCTTTTGACCTGCGTTGCCGGCGCCGTCGATCAGCCTGTTGAGGGCGACTATGAAAGCGGTGAGCTCCTTTTCAGATTCGACAAAGACGAGAGCCGCATACCCGACGGGATGAGCGACGAGAGCTATTTTGAGGACAGGCTCGCCTCCCTCGGCATAGACAGCATCACACCCGTGATCGTTGAAGATGATGAGGACGGCGTGCTGTACAGAGCTCAGATCAACGGCGACGTCGCAAA
>JAFSXA010000044.1 GCA_017450135.1 Clostridia bacterium
AGGATTATCGTTCTGCCCTCGTGCCATAGCTCGTTTATTATCCTCATGATCTCCCTGCCGGAGGCGGAGTCGAGGTTGCCCGTCGGCTCGTCTGCGAGGATCACGGGGGGCTTCGCGGCGATGGCACGCGCAATGGCGACCCTCTGCTGCTGGCCGCCCGACATCTGGGAGGGCAGGTGATCCGTTCTGTTTTCAAGTCCCACCATAGCGAGCGCCTGAGACGAGAGCCTTCGGCGCTCCTCCTGCTTCATGCCCCTGTAGATCAGCGGCAGCTCCACGTTTCCGCGCGCGGTCAGGCTCGGTATGAGGTTGAAGCCCTGGAAGATAAAGCCGATCTCAAGGTTGCGTATACGGCTGAGCTCGTCGTCGTCAAGCTCGGAGACGTCTCTGCCGTTGAGGATGTATGTTCCGCTCGTGGGCACGTCGAGAAGCCCGAGCATATTCATCAGCGTGGATTTTCCGGAGCCGGACTGGCCGACTATGGCGACAAAGTCCCCGTCCTCGATCTTAAGGCTGACGCCGTCGAGGGCTCTGACCTCGTTTTCACCGGGATTATATATTTTGTATACGTCCTTGAGCTCTAACAGATAAGACATTAGATCACTCCGTTGCTTTTCTATGTTATTAATGTAATTTATAAATATGGGATTTTTGTGAAATTTTTAAAAACAAAATATTGTGTAATATTAACAAAACCTCTTTGAATATTTCATGTCAATTCTTCCAAGGGGATTATTGACAAAATTCGATAATATGTTAAAATAACCATGTAAGGTCGATCCGACGTCGGACGACGACTGAAATCATATAAAGTTACCGATATAATTCCGATATTTGCGGCTCGGAAGTTTCTACCGCGGCGCCTAAAGCCGTGACTATTGGTTCTTATTTCGGCAGTGGGCGTAATGCGTCTGTTGCCGTTTGATTTTTGAGGGGAGGAAACCGCTGTGAAAGCTCTTGAGGAAAGAATAGTCAAAGACGGCAAGGTCTTCCCCGGTCAGGTTCTCAAGGTGGACTGCTTCCTCAACCATCAGGTGGACGTCGCTTTCCTCAACGAGATAGGCAGGGAGTTTTACAGGCTCTATAAGGACAGCGGCGTCAACAAAATATTCACGATTGAAGCATCGGGTATTGGTATTGCGTGTATAACCGCGCAGTATTTCAATGTACCCGTTGTTTTTGCTAAGAAGTCTTTGGGCAAAAACATCGCCTCTGACGTCTATTCCACCAAGGTGCGTTCCTTCACCCACGGCAGGGAGTACGACGTTATTGTGTCGCAGGAGTTTTTGCACAAGGAGGACAGAATACTGATAATCGACGACTTCCTCGCTCAGGGCTGCGCTCTGAACGGACTCATCGATCTTATCAACTGCGCCGGAGCCGAGGTAGTCGGAGCCGGTATCGTCATCGAGAAGGCCTTCCAACAGGGCGGAGATATCATCCGCTCCAAGGGGATCAGGGTCGAATCCCTCGCCCGTATCAGCAGTATGAGCGACGACGGTTCGATAACCTTCTGCGATTAATCTCCGGTAGCAATTTTTGCTATATATATTTTTAAAAATGGAGGAACCAACATGAAAAACTTTAAGAGAGTTCTTGCTGTTCTCATGTCTATTGCCCTCATCGTATGCTGCTTCGCAGCCTGCGGCAATAAGACCGAAGAGCCTGCAACGAACGAGGCCAAGATCAAGATCGGTTTTATTTTCCTGCATGACGAAAACTCAACCTATGACAACAACTTCCTCATTGCCGCCAAGGCCGCCTGTGAAAAGCTCGGCGTAGAAGCTGTTATCAAGACCAACATCCCCGAGTCCAACGAGTGCTACGAGGCAGCTGCGGATCTCGCCGATCAGGGCTGTAAGGCTGTATTCGCCGATTCTTTCGGTCATGAGGATTTCATGATCAAGGCTGCTAAGGAATTCCCCGACGTCCAGTTCTGCCACGCGACCGGCACAAGGGCGCACACCGAGAACGTTGCCAACTATCATAACGCTTTCGCTTCCATCTACGAGGGCCGTTACCTCGCCGGTGTTGCCGCAGGCCTCAAGCTCAATGAGATGATCGAATCCGGCAAGATCACAGCCGATAAGGCGAAGATGGGTTATGTCGGCGCTTACACATATGCAGAGGTTATCTCCGGCTACACAAGCTTCTATCTCGGCGCAAAGAGCGTATGCCCGAGCGTTACCATGGAGGTTCAGTTCACCGGTTCCTGGTATGACGAGACCAAGGAGAAGGAAGCCGCCAACCTGCTTATCAACAAGGGCTGCGTTCTTCTCAGCCAGCACGCGGATTCAATGGGCGCTCCCACAGCCTGCGAGACCGCCGGTGTTCCCGACGTTTCCTATAACGGCAGCACGGTACAGGCCTGCCCGAATACCTTCATCATCGCTTCCCGCATCAACTGGGAGCCCTATATGGAGTACATGATCAAGGCTGTTCAGAACGGCACTTCCATCGACGCTGACTGGGTAGGCACTCTTGCCACCGGTTCCGTTGAGCTTACCGATATCAACACGAAGGCGGCAGCCGAGGGAACTCAGGCCAAGATCGAAGAGGTCAAGAAGGGTCTCCAGGACGGCACTATCCACGTATTCGACACCAAGACATTTACGGTCGATGGCAAGGCTCTTTCGAGCTACAAGGCCGACGTTGATAGCGATGAGAATTATGTACACGAAACAGAGGTCATCAAGGACGGCTATTTCAGCGAGTCCGAGTTCCGTTCAGCTCCCTACTTTGACGTAAGGATCGACGGCATCACCCTCCTGAACGAAAAGTTCTGATTTAACGAAAGGGCGGGGCAATTTGCATTGTCCCGCCTTATTGCTTTTTCAGGCACCGGGAAATGCTCCGGGATTTCCGGCTCGTTTTCGGACGCCTGAGTATTATTTTTTAGGAGGTTACCGTTTTGGAAAAAGCGATTCCGGCAATTGAGCTAAAGCATATCAGCAAGACCTTCGGCAGTATCGTTGCCAACAAGAACGTGAGCCTCACCGTTTACAACGGCGAGATACTCTCCGTCCTCGGCGAAAACGGAAGCGGAAAAACCACGCTGATGAATATGATCTCCGGCATCTACTATCCGGATGACGGTCAGATATACATAGGCGGCAAGGAGGTATTCATACGCTCCCCGAAGGACGCCTATGATTACAAGATAGGTATGATACACCAGCATTTCAAGCTGGTCGACGTTTTCACCGGCACGGAAAACGTGGTGCTCGGGCTTAATGAGGGCAAGTACGATATCAGGGCGGCTGCAAAGACGATCAGGGAGACCTGTGACAGGTACGGCTTTGATATAGATATCAATAAGAAGATATATGAGATGTCGGTATCCGAAAAGCAGACCGTTGAGATAATCAAGGTGCTTTACAGGGGCGCCGATATCCTGATACTTGACGAGCCTACCGCGG
>JAFSXA010000045.1 GCA_017450135.1 Clostridia bacterium
CGCAAGATGAATGCACGAGAACATGAAGAGGTGACCCAAACTATGCGTCTTTTTTGCTCTTGGAGTGTTCAACCAGCGGCTGCTCGTTATTGTTGACACAGCCCTCCGTTATCTGCACCGCGGTGATGGTTTTATCGCTCGGCGCGGCAAACATTATCGGCATAAGTATGCCCTCCATGATGGAGCGCAGGCCGCGTGCGCCGGTCTTTTTCTCAAGCGTTTTGCGGGCGATGGCGATAAGGGCATCGTCCGTAAACCCGAGCTCCACGCCGTCCATGGCCATCAGGCTCTGGTACTGCTTGACTATGGCGTTCTTCGGCTCTGTGAGTATTTTCACAAGGGCAGTCTCGTCCAGCTCCTTGAGAGAGGTTATTATCGGAAGTCTGCCGACAAGCTCGGGGATTATTCCGAACTTGGTGATATCCTGATGGATAACCTTAGCCATTGCGCTCTCGACCGAAAGCTCAGCCTGCTCCTTGATATCAGCGCCGAAGCCGAGGGCGGAACCGCCGATACGCTTTTCAACTATCTTTTCGATCCCGTCAAATGCGCCGCCGCAGATGAAGAGTATATTTGAGGTGTCGACCTGTATACACTCCTGCTGGGGATGCTTCCTGCCGCCCTGCGGAGGCACGTTGGCAACCGTGCCCTCGATTATTTTGAGCAGAGCCTGCTGGACGCCCTCGCCGCTGACGTCGCGCGTGATGGAAGGATTCTCGGATTTTCTCGCGATTTTATCTATCTCATCGATATAGATGATACCGCGCTCCGCTTTTTCGATATCGAAATCTGCCGCCTGGATAAGCCTGAGCAGAATATTTTCGACGTCTTCGCCGACGTAGCCCGCCTCGGTAAGAGTCGTGGCGTCCGCGATGGCAAATGGCACGTCAAGGATCCTTGCGAGAGTTTGCGCAAGCATGGTCTTGCCGACGCCGGTCGGACCGATCAGAAGGATATTGCTCTTCTGTATCTCCACCCCGTTATCATCAGCCTTGAAAACGCGCTTGTAATGATTGTACACCGCAACGCTCAGGGAAACCTTTGCCTCGTCCTGACCGATAACGTATTCATCGAGCCTCTGCTTTATCTCCATGGGAGAGGGCAGCTTGAAGCTCTTAGACTTGTTTTTTCTGTTTCTGCCGATTCTGAGCTGTTCATCCTCAATGATCGCCTCGCAAACCTCGATGCACTCATTGCAGATATATACGCCGGGTCCGGCTATCAGCTTTTCGACCTGATCCTGCGTTTTCTGGCAGAAGGAACAGCGGACGCTTTTTTCGCGTTTATCGTCGTCTCTTGGCATTATGACACCTCGAATTTATGGCAATACCGCATAATTCAGGTGTGCGGATTGCGCAGTAGAATTTTTCGTCAGATTATACAATTTTTATGCAGGAAGGCTGACGCCTTTCAAAGAAAAATTGTGTAAGATGACGTAATAAGAATCAAGCAAGGCGTGCGCCGCGAATTATGCGGCATTGCCTTATCTTTTGTAAAGGATCTTGTCAACAAGGCCGTAAGAGAGGGCCTCCTCTGCAGTCATATAATTGTCACGCTCGGTATCGATCGCGATCTGCTCGATCGGCTTGCCGGTGTTCTCGGAAAGGATCTTGTTGAGCTTTTCCCTGGTTTTGATTATCTGATCGGCAACGATCTTGATCTCGGTCGCCTGTCCCCTGGCGCCGCCGAGAGGCTGATGGATAAGTATCTCGCTGTTCGGCAGGGCAAAGCGCTTGCCCTTGGCTCCCGAGGAGAGCAGGAACGCACCCATGGACGCCGCCATACCCATGCAGATGGTGGAGACGTCGCACTTGATGTAATTCATCGTGTCGTAGATCGCAAAGCCCGCCGTCACCGAGCCGCCGGGGCTGTTTATATAGAGGCTGATGTCCTTTTCGGGATCCTGACCCTCAAGGAAAAGAAGCTGAGCCACAACGAGGCTTGCCGTAGCGTCGTTTACCTCATCGGAGAGCACAACTATTCTGTCGCTCAAAAGGCGTGAAAAAATATCGTATGAACGCTCGCCTCTGTTTGTCTGTTCGATTACATAAGGTACTAAAGCCATAAATGAACCTCCGTTCTTAAATTGTTTGGTTATACAACAAATGAATGGCGGAAACCATTCATCTGTCCGGGAATACCCCGTAAAGCGTTTTCTTTAATATTGGTTTATGGGATGATATTATTCAGCGGTATCTGTATTTTTATCTTCTTCGTCGGCTTCCTCCGCCTTTTTTTCGGCCTTTGCGGCGGCCTTCTTCGGCTTTTCGGCAACGATGGCCTTGGCGTTTTTAACGAGGAAATCGACTACCTTTTCGCCGACAACGTCCTTCTTGACGTCTTCGATATTTATCCACTTTTCAATCTGCTCAACATCCATCTGATAGGCGTCCGCCATTTCCTTGAGCTTCGCCTTTGCCTCGTCGTCGGTGGCCTCTATCTTTTCAAGCTCGGCGATCTTTTCAACTGCGAGCTGGAGCTTGACCTGCTTTTCCGCTTTTTCTCTCATATCCTCGCGGAACTTTTCCTTATCCATGCCGAGGTACTGGAGATAAATATCCAGACTGATGCCCTGCTGGGAGAGTCTGCTTTCATAATTCTGCATATCCTCATCCAGCTTGTGCTCTATCATAACGTCGGGGATCTCGCCCTCGACAAGCTCAGCCGTCTTCTCAAGCACGGCGCTCTCAAACTCGGCCTTGACGTTTTCCGACTTGGTCTTTTTGAGATCCTCCTTGACGCCCTTCTTGAGGTCGGCAAGAGTATCATATTCGTCGCTGACGTCCTTTGCAAACTCATCGTCAAGAGCAGGCAGCTCCTTGACCTTGAGCTCGTGGAGAACTACCTTGAATACAGCCTCCTTACCGGCAAGCTCGGGGGTGTATTCCTCCGGGAAGGTCACATTTACGTCGAACTCGTCGCCGGGCTTGTGGCCGATGATCTGATCCTCAAAGCCGGGGATGAACTGGCCGGAGCCGAGAGTAAGCTCATGGTTTTCATCCTTGCCGCCCTCAAAGGCCTCACCGTCGACAAAGCCCTCAAAATCAATTACGGCTATATCGTCCTTCTTGGCCTTTCTGTCCTCAACGGTCACGATCCTTGCATTTCTCTCCTGCATGGATGCAAGCTCCGCCTTGACGTCTGCCGCAGAGACGCTGTCGTCGCCCTTTTCTGCTTCGATACCCTTGTAGTTTTCTATCGTGATCTCGGGCTTGACGGTAATATCCATAGTCATTTCAACGCCGGTCTCGTCAATCTTTTTGATGTCGAGATTCTGCGGATTGTCAACAGGCTCTATGCCCGCCTCCTTGATGGCGCCGGCAACTGCGTCGGGATAAGCGATATCAAGAGCGTCCTCATAGAAAACCTCTTTGCCGTAGAACTTTTCTATCATGGCGAGGGGCGCCTTGCCCTTGCGGAAGCCGTGGATCTGGATCTTATTCCTCTGCTTTTTATAAGCCTTGAGTATTGCGGCCTTGAAATCCTCGGCGCTGATAGTTACCTCGAGAGTATAGGTGTTAGTGTCTGTTTTTTTTGCTGACTTTAACATTAAAAACTTCCTCCTGTTTTTAAATATAAAAGGTTTTACCCCTGATATACAATTGACCGAAGTATTATTATAGCAGATAGTTTAAGTATTTTCCATAGCTTTTTTATATATTTTTTGTGAATAATCAGAATTTTGAGATCAATTTCGGACAAAATCCGAGATAATCCGCCGATATCAGACTGAATCTGACGCCGTCCCTCTCGCCGTTATACGCCCAGTTGACCGCGTCGCCATGGAGATGGCCGTAATAACAGCGCGATATTTTTTCTTCCACCAATATATCGTAGATCTCATCGCACGTCTGAGTCAGGCTTACGGGAGGATAGTGCAGAAAAACAACAGGCTCTCCGCCAAGCTCCTTAGCCCGGTCGACGGACGCCCTGAGCCTCCCCGCCTCGCGCAGGAGCACCCTTCTGTCCTCGCTTTTTTCACAGTCAAAAAACCAGCCGCGCGTGCCGCAGACGGAAACATCCCCGACTCTGAAAGCGTTGTTGAAAAGAATGCTTATAGACTCGATACCGTTCTCTGCAAAAAATTTTTCAGCCTTGGTTTTGGTCGACCACCAGTAATCATGGTTGCCCTTCATTATTATCTTTTTACCGTTGAGCGAATCGATGAACCTGAAATCCTCAAGCGTATCCTCCAGCTTCAGCGCCCACGATATATCGCCGGCGATGACCACGGTATCATCATTGCCGACGACCCTGTTCCAATTTTTTTCAAGTCTTTCCTCATAGTCCTCCCAGCCCGGGAAAATACCCATGGGCTTATCCGAGGAAAAGGAAAGATGCGTATCGCCAATGGCAAATAATGACATTTTTTCACCTCGGTCAAAATGTATAAAAACGCCGTGACAGCTAAAAATAATATCGGGCAAACGCAAAAGCGAAACTGCAAAGGAGATTTTGAAAATGAAGCATGAGATCAAGGATATACACTGCAACGCGAAAAACTGCGTCTACAACGAGGAAGGCAGCAAGTGCGTCGCAGGCCATATCGAGGTCGGCCCCTCAAGCGCCTGCACCTGCGCCGAGACTATCTGCGCCACTTTTGAGCCCAGCGCGGAAGTAAGCAAGTAATCGGCTTTTCACATTCACAAAAACTATTTTTAAACCAATCACGGTGCAGAAAAACAGTTTTTCTGCACCTTGTTTTTTCGGTAAGGTTCGGATCCCGACCGGTTTTGTATTCCTTTTTTACCGCTGTCAGCTCAACATATCGAATACAGCCTGCTCCATATCCTCTTTTTTACAGCATCGGGTGAACCTCGGCTTTTTGTCCCTGAGATTCGCGAGCTGTTCGGGGCAATCCTCGCCCGTTTCAACATGGAGGCCGAGCACCATATCGAACTCGTCCATGCCCTCCGTCATACCGGGGGAAACCGCGTCGAGCACCGCCTTGCTGAACTTGAACGGATTGGCGGTCGACGCTATCACAACGGGCGTTTCGTCGCCGCTCCTTGCCCTGTAATCATTATAAACCTTGACGGCTACCGCAGTGTGGGTGTCGCAGAGATACTTATACTTTTCAAAGGTGTCGGCTATACATTCCTTGGTCTGCTTATCGTCACAGCAGCCGGCCTCGAACAGAGAGCTGAGCGCCGAGAACACCTCGCCGTTCACCTCGTATTCACCCGTCTTTTTCAGTTCGTCCATCCATTCCGCGACGAGCCTGTCGTCCATGCCCGAGAGCAGGAAAAGCAGCCTTTCGAGATTGGATGAGATGAGAATATCCATGGAGGGGGAGATGGTTGTATAGAAGCTTCTGACCCTGTTGTATCTGCCCGTCCTGATAAATTCGGTCAGGACGTCATTGGCGTTTGAGGCGCATATCAGCTTGTTGACCGGCACGCCCATCTCACGCGCATAGTACGCGGCGAGTATGTTTCCGAAATTGCCCGTGGGCACGACTATGTTGATCTTGTCGCCGGGGGCGATCTCGCCGCTTTCTATCATATCGCAGTACGCCGAAACATAGTACACTATCTGCGGAACGAGTCTGCCCCAGTTGATGGAGTTGGCGGAGGAGAACATCATATTCTTTTCCGCGAGCTTTGCGGCGATGCCCTTGTCGGTAAAAATAGCCTTGACCCCGTTCTGAGCGTCGTCAAAATTGCCCTCTATAGCGCATACGCCGACGTTGGCGCCCTCCTGTGTCGTCATCTGGAGCTTCTGCATGGGACTAACTCCGTCGTTGGGATAGAATACGAGGATCCTTGTATTCGCAACGTCCCTGAAGCCCTCGAGCGCGGCCTTGCCCGTATCGCCCGACGTTGCAACAAGAATGACAATCTGCTTGCCCGGCTCCGATTTGGATGAGGCAACCGTGAGAAGATGCGGAAGAAGCTGGAGAGCCATATCCTTGAACGCGCAGGTCGGGCCCTTCCACAGCTCGAGGATATCCACGCCGTCCTCCAGCTTATGGAGCGGCGCTATCTTTTCACTGCTGAACTTGCCGGAGCCGTAAGCCTTGCTAACGCAGGAATCTATCTCCTCCGGGGTAAAATCGGTAAGATACAGCCGCAGTATCCTGCCGGCGCGCGTGATATAATCGCATTTGGCAAGCGAAAGGATATCGTCGAGGGTGAGCTTGGGTATCTCCTCGGGCACAAACAGTCCTCCCTCGGCGGAAATACCGTGGGCGATCGCCTGAGCAGAGCTTACCCGTATGCTCCTGTCGCGTGTGCTGGTATAAAACATTTTTCATTCTCCTCATTAAAAAAGGTATCAACACCCTGTTTTGCTTACGGTTATTATATCATAGCTTGTCAAGGACTGCAATATACGGACAAGCGCTCAAGCCGCATACTGTTTTATTTTTTATTTCAAAAAAATAAACTAATTATTACAATTATGACAACTTGTGAAAAAAATTGTTGTTTTTTATCAAAACGATATGCTATTATTATTATAAATGTAATTATTTTACCTTTATCAAGCTTAAAATACTAATTGGAGGTGGTACTGTGAACATCGGTAAGAGGATTACTGAATTAAGAGAAGATAAAAAAATCACAACTAACCGATTGGCCAATATGGCAGGTATTTCCCAAAGCTACTTGAGAGATATAGAACTTGGCGGAAAAAACCCGACAGTTGAGATCCTTTCCTATATTTGCGATGCCCTGAATATTTCTCTCAGCGACTTTTTTACCGAGACACAGAGCGATATACCTGTCCAGCTTTTGAGCGCTGTAAAAATGCTTAATAGGGAAGAGCAGGAGGCTCTTGCACTCTTCATTTACAAAATGAAGAAGTAATCCTGAATCGTGCAAATCAAAGGAATGCTTTACTTTAATGTCAAAGCATTTCTTTTTTTGTTCTGAGCCTCTGAATATGACGGGAACAGATCCTAAAAGGCGTTTTCAATATAGTTTATCTTCGAGGGCTTCAGCTCCCTGTCCAGCACGACCTCGCAGACGTCGTACCTCGGCTGAAGGCGGGTGCCGTACACGCGCTCAAAATTGCGCGACGTTGCGATTATCCTCTCCTGCTTGAAGGTATCGACCGCCTCCTTGGGCTGATAGATCGCATTCCCGCTGCGCGTTTTGACTTCTATGTAGCAGATGTACCCATCCTTTTTTGCAATGATGTCTATTTCTCCGAGGCGCGATCTGAAATTTGCGGTGATTATCTTGTAGCCGTGGTCACGCAGATACCTTGCCGCGTATACCTCGCCCCAGACGCCCGGTTTGTTGATCTCCATCGGTCGCTCTCCCCCGCTTTATTTTTCATCCAGATTTTTCAGGAAGCTCCTCCTGTGGATATCGCTTATCCCGTATTCCTTGAGCATCTGATAATGGAGCTTCGTGCCGTAGCCCTTGTGCTTTGCGAACTGATACTGCGGATACTTTTCGTCCATACTCAGCATATATCTGTCCCTCGTCACCTTGGCGAGAACGGACGCCGCCGCTATTGAAAGCGAGAGCGAATCACCCTTGATTATAGTGCGCGTCGGTATGCCGAGATCCGGGTCGCCGTTGCCGTCGACAAGAGCCATGTCCGGCGTTACGCCGAGCTTTCCGAGCGCCCTGTTCATGGCGAGATAGGTCGCCCTCAGAATATTAATGGAATCTATCTCCTTTTCATCCGCAAAGGCTATGCCGTAATACAGCGCCCTCTCCTCTATCACGTCGAACAGCTGCTCACGCTTTTTTTCGCTGAGCTTTTTGGAATCGTCAAGCCCCTCGATAACACAGCCCTCGGGCAGAACGACTGCCGCGGCGCACACCGGGCCTGCGAGCGGGCCTCTGCCCGCCTCGTCGATACCGCAGACTATGCCGTAACCCTGCGCGTGCGCCTCGCGTTCATATTTGAACCAGTCTCTGTTGTCATCTTTTTTCATGATAAATCTCCGATAATCAGTTTTTCGAGCTGTGCGCAGTCTTTTACCGTAAATTCGGCGTTGTTCTCCTCAAATTCCTCCGGGCTTCCGTAGCCGTAGAGGACGGCGGCGCACGCCACGCCCGCCTTGTGCGCGCCGATGACGTCAAACCTTGTATCGCCCACCATGAGCACTCTCGATCTGTCCACGGCTCCGAGGCGGCTGATCGCGTCCTCGATTATTATCTCCTTGCCGGGGGTCGCATACTCCGTGCTTCCGCCGGCGACGACATCAAAATATTTATCCAGACCCTTGCTTTTTACGATGCTCTCAAGAAAAATCTCCGGCTTGAAGCTGCCTATAGCGATCTTCACTCCGGCCTTTTTGAGATCAGCAAGCATCGTTTCCATGCCGTCGTAGAGCCTGAGCTTATATATACCGGTAACGGAATAAACCGACCTGTAATGAATTACCAGATCGGTCACCTCTCCATCGTTCAGCCCGGGATAAATACGGTGAAACGTGTCGCTCAGCGGCGGCCCGATAAAGCTCCTTATCTCGGTATCGTCCGGCTGACGGAGTCCGCCCATACGAACAGCGTACCTTACGGAATCGAAGATACCCTCGCTCGTGTCGGCGACAGTGCCGTCAAAATCCAGGATAACATAATCAAAAGCCCTCATATTTCCACCTCCGCGATTAAAATTATTCTAACATAAATATTTTTGATTTACAAGAGAGTAAAATTGTGGTAGAATTAGTTTCTGTTAAATACGTTCCGGAGGGATCATAATGGATAACGAAAACAACGAAAGACGCGAAAGAGTGCTGAGCCTTATTCAGCCGACCTCCGTTCCGACCATCGGCAACTACCTCGGCGCGCTGAAAAACTGGGCGGATATGTCCGAAAGCTACGACTGCATCTTCGGAGTAGCCGACCTGCACGCCATCACGGTACGTCAGGATCCCGCCAAGCTGAGGAAGCAGACCTTTGAGATGTACGCTCTTTTGCTCGCCCTCGGTCTTGACCCCGAAAAGAATATTATTTTTGTCCAGTCGCACGTGCCCGCCCACAGCCAGCTTGCCTGGATACTGAACTGCTACACCCAGTTCGGCGAGGCGGCAAGGATGACCCAGTTCAAGGATAAATCGGCAAAGCACGCCGATAATGTTAACGTCGGCCTGTTCTCATATCCCACGCTCATGGCGGCGGATATACTCATATATCAGGCGGACTATGTACCCGTCGGCGCGGATCAGAAGCAGCACCTTGAGCTTACAAGGGATATTGCGGAGCGGTTCAACGCCGCCTATTCCCCTACCTTCACCGTGCCCAAGCCGTATATCGGCAAGGCGGGCGCAAGCATAAAATCTTTGCAGGACCCGACCAAAAAGATGTCGAAATCCGACGCCAATCCCAAAGCGTCCGTCTCCATGCTCGACACTCCCGACGATATCCGCAGAAAGTTCAAATCTGCGGTCACCGACTCCGAGGCCGTCGTCAGGTACGCCGAGGGCAAGGACGGCATAAACAACCTGATGACCATTTACTCATGCTGCACCGGCAAGAGCTTTGAGGAGATAGAGAGGGAGTTTGACGGCAAGGGCTACGGCGATTTCAAGCCTGCCGTGGCGGAAAGCGTTATTGAAACGCTCAAGCCCATACAGGACAGGTACAATGAGCTGACGCGCGACAAGGCCCTGCTGGAAAAACTCGCCGCCGAGGGTGCGCAAAAAGCCGCTTACGTTGCAGGAAAGACCGTGAGCAAGGTCATGCGCAAGGTCGGATTCCGGCAGGTCAACAAATAAAGTCCCAAAGGAGATTTTATTATGCAAAAGAATATTCTCGTTACCGGCGGCGCCGGCTTCATAGGGAGCAATTTTATTTACTATATGCAGCGCAGGCATCCCGATTACCGTCTTGTATGCCTTGACGCTCTGACCTACGCCGGCAACCTCCATACTCTCGACGAGGCGAAAAAGTCGCCGAGCTTCCGATTTGTCTGTGGCGATATAACCGACCGCAAGCTTGTTTATGAGCTGTGCGCGGAGGAAAGGTTTGACCTTATTATAAACTTTGCCGCCGAGAGCCACGTCGACCGTTCGATAACCGAGCCGGAGGTCTTCCTCAGGACAAACATACTCGGCACTCAGGTACTCCTTGACGCGTGCAACAAATATTCCGTGGCGAGATTCCATCAGGTCTCCACCGACGAGGTTTACGGCGATCTGCCCCTCGACCGACCCGACCTATTCTTCACGGAGGACACGCCGATACACGCCTCCTCCCCGTACTCGGCAAGCAAAGCCTCCGCCGATCTGCTCGTCATGGCGTACCACCGCACATACGGCACGCCAGCCACTATCTCAAGATGCTCGAACAATTACGGGCCGTTCCAGTTCCCGGAAAAGCTGATACCGCTCATGATATCACGGGCTCTTGCGGACGAACCTCTCCCGGTCTACGGCGAAGGGCTGAACGTGCGCGACTGGCTGTACGTTGACGACCACTGCAAGGCGATAGACATGATAACCGATTCGGGCAGAATCGGCGAGATCTACAACATCGGCGGCCACAACGAAAAGAAGAATATTGACGTAGTCCGCACCATACTCAAGGCTGTCGGCAAGGACGAAAGCCTTATCACCCACGTCAAGGACAGACCCGGGCACGACAGGCGCTACGCCATAGATCCCTCAAAGATAAAGGCGGAGCTCGGCTGGGAGCCGGAGACTGCCTTTGACGACGGAATACGCAAAACCATCAAATGGTATCTTGATAACCGCGAATGGTGGCAAAAGATACTCAGCGGTGAATACAGAGAATACAGGGGTTGATAATATGAAGAAATTTGTTTCTTTGATGCTCTGCGCGGCGATCGCTCTGACCCTTTTCGGCTGCAAGGGCAAGGACGATCTGGGCAAGCAGACCACGATAGACGAGAAAAACGGATACACAATTGTTGAAGAACTGCTCCATTTTAAATTCAATAAGGATGAGGAAAGCCTGACCGAGGAAAACGGCGCGATACTCAGCGGATTCAAAACCTCCGAGGAAAACCCGGCAGGTCCGGTCAGAAGCAAGACGGACGCCATAGAGATAGCCAAAAAAGACGTCAGCGTGGATTTCAACAAGATCGTCGTTTACTTTGACCGCACAAGGGGAATATGGAAGATAGTTTTCTCGACCGACACCAAGGTCACGGACAAGGACGGCAACGTCACCAAGGTCAACACCGTTGCGGAAACGATCTACGTCGATGAGGACGGCTACACCATAGGCGCGCTCATGGGTCAATAAACATGAAAAACGAGATATCGTGAGATATTTGAAGAAAAATTAAGAAAAAACGAGATCGAGCCGTTGCAATTTCATCAAACGCTCGAAATACATTGCGATTTGACCTTTTTTGACCTTTGACCGAAGGTCAGAAAAGGTCTATAATATGCCTCAGAAAGTCAAAGAAAGTCAAAGTCAAACAACGAGGAAGAAGATGATGAAATGAACATGAGCAACATCATAGCGAATATGATACTCGAAATGTTGAAGAACGACGGAGAGACGGAGATACAGCGAAACGAGCTGGCGCAGAGCATAGGCTGCGTACCGAGCCAGATCAACTACGTCATATCCTCCCGATTCACTCCGGAGCAGGGCTATATTGTGGAAAGCAGGCGCGGCGGCGGCGGTTATATCCGTATCACGCGGGCAAAATACGACAAGAACGCCATGCTCATGCACGTTGTCAACACTATCGGCGACAGTATCGACGAGGCGGCGTGCAGAGCCAATATACGCAACCTGCATTACCGTAATATAATCACGGAGGAGACCGCCAAGCTGATGGCGGCAGCCACCTCGGGCAGAAGCCTGTACGAGGTGCCGTCGGAGCTCAGGGACAAGGTCAGAGCCGCGATATTCAAACAGATGCTTATTAACGCCATGTAACCTTAAACAGGAAAGGATGATCTATATGTTATGTCAGAATTGCGGAAAAAATGAAGCCACTACCCACATCAAACGTGTTGTCAACGGCGAGACGACCGAAACACATCTCTGCGCTTCATGCGCCGAGCACCTCGGCTACGGGGATATATTCTCGGGCTTCGGGTTCAATCTCGACGATTTCTTCGGCGGACTGATGGGCGGCGATATGCCCCTGATAGCCGGCCACGAGGAAAAATGCCCCAAGTGCGGCTGCACCTTCACGGACATCGTAAAGAGCGGAAAAATCGGCTGCTCCGATTGTTACAGAAAGTTTTACGACAGACTTCTGCCGTCTTTGCAGAGGATCCACGGTAAGATAAAGCATACGGGCAAAAGCGCGATGGTCCCCCATGTTGAAACAAGCAGGGAGCTGAAAATAAGTCCGGTCGCCAAGTTGAGAGAGGATCTTGACAAGGCGGTAAAAGAGCAGCGTTTTGAGGACGCCGCGGTCATCAGAGACAAAATCAAAGAGCTGGAGGCGGAAAATAATGAATAAATGGTATTTGGAAAACGGCGAGCAGGGCGATATAGTAGTAAGCACCAGGATAAGGCTCGCGAGGAATATCGAGGACTACCCCTTCCCCTGGAGGCTCACCGAAAGCGGCAGACAGAAGGTCTGCGGAGTCATAAGGGACGCTGTTCTGAAGGACGACAAGTGGGGCTTCAAATACACCGAAATGGATTCTCTTGACCGTTCAAACGTTATTTCGCTCGCGGAGCGTCACCTGATAAGCCCCGAATTTGCCTCCGACACCTCCGGCAGAGCTCTGCTTATGACGGCGGACGAGGCGGTCAGCATAATGCTCTGCGAGGAGGATCATATCCGCCTGCAGGTGATGATGCCGGGTCTTGCGCTCAAGGAAGCGTATAACGTGGCGGACAAGATCGACAACCTCCTGTCGGACAAGCTCAATTTTTCCTACGACGACAGGATAGGCTATCTGACGCAGTGCCCGACCAATCTCGGCACGGCGATGAGAGCCTCGGTAATGCTCCATCTGCCGGCGCTCACGCGCTGCGGCCAGATAGGCAGGCTCGCCTCGACCGTATCAAAGCTCGGGCTTATAATCCGCGGAGCTTACGGCGAGGGCACGGAGCCGGGCGGAGACATCTACCAGCTCAGCAATCAGATAACCCTCGGCATCTCCGAGGACTCAGCCATCGACAATCTGCAGTCCATCACCCTGCAGCTCATCTCGCAGGAACGGACAGCCGCCAAAAAGCTGCTTGAAAATCCTGCCACCGAGGATCAGATATACCGCGCGGCGGGCATCCTCAAAAGCGCAAGAGTTCTGAGCAGCAAGGAATTCATGGAGCTTGTATCGCTCGTCAGAATGGGAGCTTCAAACAAGGTGATAGACATGGATATCGCCAAGCTCAACGAGCTGACCGTCAAGGTCCAGCCCGCAACGATGAATTCGATAACAGGCAAAAATCTCGACTCGCGTGAGAGAGACATTCTCCGCGCTGAATGGGTCAGAGAAGCACTCAATAAATAACCATTTTTAAATTGAAGGGAAAGGAAGGATAATTATGTACAGCTTCACCGATTTTACTCAAAAAGCAAACGAAGCTCTTAACGCCGCGATCAGCAGCGCGGAGAGCTTAGGCCACCCCTACATCGGCAGTGAGCATCTTCTGCTCGGTCTGCTGAGCGTTGAC
>JAFSXA010000046.1 GCA_017450135.1 Clostridia bacterium
AAGGAAGATCAGGTAGATCGACGAGAGGTTACGGGTCGGAAAACTGTCGGGGATCAGGTTGGCGCACGGTATAATACTCGCCGCCAGCAAAAGATGATATAACGCAAGCCTTTTAAAGGTCGTTTTTATCTCATTCATCGACTGTCCTCACCTCCCGGATTCTAAAACCAGTTTCATCATAACACTCGGGATCCGATCCTGTCAATCAAAAGATGAATTGAATTGATAAGCCGCGCGCCCTGAAATAAGTTTTTATATCAGCCGTATAACGGAATTGCAATCCGTATCTGATTGTGTTATACTTGCTCCTGAGGTCAAACAGACCGAATGATCATTAAAGAGTTAGGCGGGGGAATAGAATGTACACCACATGGGAAGAGCTTAAAACCGAATGCATGAGCTGCGGCAGATGCCCTCTCGGCGAAACGAGGCACAATCTGGTTTTCGGCAAGGGCAAGGAGGATGCTGAAGTCCTCTTTATCGGCGAGGGCCCCGGTGAACAGGAGGATCTCAGGGGAGAGCCCTGTGTCGGCAGAAGCGGTCAGCTTTTGGATAAATATCTTGACGCGGTAGGACTTGACCGCAACAGGAACGTGTATATAGCGAATATCGTCAAGTGCCGTCCTCCGCAGAACAGGGATCCCAAGCCGGAGGAGCAGGACGCCTGCATAGTCTGGCTAAGGGAGCAGGTGAGGCTGATGAAGCCCAAAATCATTGTCTGCGTCGGCAGGATAGCGGCGCAGAAGCTCATCGACGAGAATTTCAGGGTTACAAAGCAGCACGGTGAATTCTATGAGAAGGCCGGTATACTGATGATGGGAACCTTCCACCCGGCGGCTCTGCTGAGGAATCCCAACAATAAGCCGCAGGCCCTTGAGGATTTTCTGAAGCTGCGCGATAAGATCAAAGAGATATGCACACACACCTATGACTAAAAGATGATAATCAATTGAAAGCATCCCGTACTTTGAACCGGTACGGGATGCTTTAGGTTAATTATATTTATCGCAGGTTACAGCGGTTTTAATCTGTGGTCAGGGCGTCCAAGTGCTCCTCGGAGAGCTCCTCGAGGACGGTCAGCGCGGAGGCGGTGAGCTCGGCGTCCGTGTTCAGCGCCTTTTTCAGCGCGAGTACTACGGCGTCATAACGCTTCAGATACTTTTCCGATTCCGCAAGACCCTCCGGCGTAAGCTTCGCCAGACCGTACCTGCTCTTTGATATCAGCCCGATCGCCTGAAGCTTGTTCAGCATGGAGTTTACGCTCGGCATGGAGACGTTCAGCGTCCCGGCTATATTTACGCATTTCACGGGCTTTCCGCTGTCGGCGAGCCTTTTTATAACAATCAGATATTTGATGTTTGCGGCAGTGAGCCGATTATTGTTTTTTTCCATTTTTAATTACCTGTTATCAGTCCAAACGGCGAGGTGGTTCGATCACTTTTTTGCATTTCCGTGACATGAACCGCACATCGCGCAATGCGCGCAGTTTCCGCCGCAGGATGAAACGCCCTTTTTCTTATCCTTTCGGAGCTTCACGATTATGATCGCGACGACTGCGAGAAGCAGTAACGTTATCAAAACCGTGCCGATATTTGCCGTTATCCAACTCAGCATAATACCGCCTCCTTTCGAAAACTATATCTTCTTTGTGAGCTTCGTTGCTTCCTTGTACTTGCGGAAGAACAGCATATAAACCATGCCCGCAATTATCGCCAGTGCGCAGATAAAGCCGATAATGTTGAAGTTACCCGTAAAGATGCCGCCTATCTGGTTGATGCACAGCGATACCGCGTAGGCGAAGCCGCACTGATAGGCTATGGCGAACCACGTCCATTTGGCGTTGTTCATTTCGCGCTTGATAGCGCCGATAGCCGCGAAGCAGGGTGCGCACAGCAGATTGAATACCAGGAATGAGAAGCCCGTTACGCCGGTGAATGCGGCGTGCAGTGCCTGCCAGGCGGTCAGCTCTCCGCCGCCGTAAAGAATGCCCATGGTGCCAACGATGTTTTCCTTTGCCACAAGGCCGGTGATGGAAGCCACCGCCGCCTGCCATGTGCCCCAGCCGAGAGGCGCGAATATCCAGGCGATTGCGGAGCCGATGCGGGCGAGGATGGAGAGATCAAGCTCGTCCTCCGCAAGCATACGGAAGCCGTCGGCGGTAAAGCCGAAGTAGGAGGTGAACCATACGAGGATGGTGGAAAGCAGAATGATGGTGCCGGCCTTTTTGATGAAGCTCCAGCCGCGCTCCCACATGGAACGGAGCACGTTGCCGAGGGTGGGCCAATGGTACGCAGGCAGCTCCATTACGAAGGGAGCCGGGTCGCCCGCGAACATCTTTGTCTTTTTCAGCATGATACCGCTGACTACGATAGCCGCCATACCGATGAAATAGGCGGAGGTGGAGATCCACGCACTGCCGCCGAAGATGGCGCCGGCGATCATAGCGATGAAGGGAACCTTGGCTCCGCAGGGGATTAACGTGGTGGTCATGATGGTCATGCGCCGGTCGCGCTCGTTTTCAATGGTTCTTGAAGCCATGATACCGGGCACACCGCAGCCCACGCCGATGAGCATGGGGATGAAGGATTTGCCCGAAAGCCCGAACTTGCGGAAGATGCGATCCAGCACGAAGGCGATACGCGCCATGTAGCCGCAGGCCTCCAGGAACGCCAGCATCAGGAAGAGTACAAGCATCTGAGGCACGAAGCCGAGCACCGCACCGACGCCTGCCACTATACCGTCAAGTATCAGACCCTGCAGCCAGTCGGCGGCATTTGCCTTTTCAAGCAGATTGCCGATAAGCACCGGCACACCGGGCACCCAAACGCCGTAGTCGGCGGGATCGGGCGCTTCAAAGCCCTTTTCGGTGAAATACTGTTTTGCATCCACATAGGTCATTCCGACGGTTTCTTCCTCGTCGGCATCGTCGGGGATCGCGTCATAGTAAGCGGTCAGCGTGCTGATCTCAAGCGTTTCCTCGTCCTCAACGTCAACCGTTGCTGTCTTTCCGTCAGGTACATATGAGGCCAGTTCCGCTTTTGCGGCTGCCTCGTCAAAGTCCTCTGATTCGGGGTCGATCTCCACGAACGCCTGAGCCGCGTTCAGCGCATTGGCGTATTCTTCGCTGACCTCTTCATACGCCTTTGATCCGATGCCGAACAGATGGAATCCGTCGCCGAACAGACCGTCGTTCGCCCAGTCTGTCGCAGGCGCACCCACGCCGACCATTGCGACCCAGTACACAAGGAACATGACGGCGGCAAAGATGGGCAGGCCGAGCCAGCGGTTGGTGACGACCTTGTCAATCTTATCCGAGGTCGAGAGCTTGCCTGCGCTCTTTTTTCTGTAGCTGCTTTTGATCACTGAGGCTATGTAGATATATCTCTCGTTTGTGATTATACTCTCGGAATCGTCGTCGAGCTCGCGCTCGGCGGATTTGATGTCGTTCTCTATGTGCTCGAGCACCGCCTTATCGATATCGAGCTTTTCGAGCACCTTGCTGTCGCGCTCAAATATCTTTATGGCGTACCAGCGCTGCTGTTCCTCGGGCATATCGTGGAGCACAGCCTCCTCGATATGCGCCAGAGCGTGCTCGACCGTGCCGCTGAACGTGTGCTGAGGTACGGTCTTTGTTTTCTCCGCCGCCAGTATGGCAGCCTCGGAGGCCTCGTTGATGCCTGTGCCCTTGAGGGCGGAGATCTCAACAACCTTACAGCCGAGCTGCCTTGAAAGCTCGTCGGTGTTTATTCTGTCGCCGTTCTTTTTGACGACGTCCATCATGTTTATCGCAACTACTACGGGGATGCCAAGCTCCGTGAGCTGAGTTGTGAGATAAAGATTTCTTTCAAGATTGGTACCGTCGACAATATTCAATATGACGTCGGGGTGCTCATCTATAAGATAATTTCTCGCCACGACCTCCTCAAGCGTGTAGGGGGACAGGGAATAGATGCCGGGCAGGTCGGTTATGGTGACGCCGTCATGCTTTTTGAGCTTGCCCTCCTTCTTCTCTACCGTAACTCCCGGCCAGTTTCCTACAAACTGGTTGGAGCCGGTGAGCGCGTTGAAAAGTGTAGTCTTGCCGCTGTTAGGGTTACCGGCAAGAGCGATAGTAAGTTTCATGTTGACCCCTCACTTTCTGATTGATTATTATTCTACCTCTATCATTTCGGCGTCGGCCTTGCGGATCGACAGCTCATATCCTCTGACGGTGACCTCTATCGGATCTCCGAGAGGGGCTACCTTCCTTATGTGCACCTCAACGCCCTTGGTAAGCCCCATGTCCATTATGCGGCGCTTTACCGCGCCCTCGCCGTGGAGCTTCACCACCCTGACCGTATCTCCTATACCTGACTGTTTCAGAGTTTTCATACCTTTTCCTCCTTTATTTCTTTTGTTTATCTATATCATTATTTTTTGAGCCATTTCTTTGCTGATCGCTATACGGGATTCCTTGACGATCACTATGAGATTGCCGCCGATCATTGATACAACCGTAACGTCTCCGCCTGCAACAAAGCCGAGATTTTCAAGGTGTTTTTTCACGTCAGGTGATCCGCCTATATGCTTGATCGTACCGGTTTCACCGACTGAGGCCAATGTTAAAGGCATCATTTCATTGTTCCTCCGTTTTTGTTATATTACAATTAGCTTACGCTAACCAACTATATATTAGCAACCGCTAACTGGATTGTCAACCGATTTTGAGCAGATTTTTCAGCGGCGAGACAAAATTTGTCACAGTGCTGAAAAACGGTTAGCACAAACTAACTAAAATTGTGTATTTTGTCAGCTCAGGTTTATCCCTGTTCAGCAAAATCATACTTGTAATCAGATGCACACTTTTAGATGTTACAGGGTACTACGGGATAAACAAATAGAAATTGTGCATTTGAAGGAAACCTCAGTGGATATTTTTCATCACAATTATTACAAAAGTCGGCAATGTTAACTTTTGGGGTCGTAGGGAACGCCGATCCCTCAAAAACATGGTCGCCTCACTCGCTTGGAGCGCTTCGTGATTCTCCCTGTTTTTTCA
>JAFSXA010000047.1 GCA_017450135.1 Clostridia bacterium
CGGCAATGCTGACTGTAAGCGCTTGTAGGGGCTGACGTTCCCTCAAAAACATGGTCGCCTCACTCGCTTGGAGCGCTTCGTGATTCTCCCTGTTTTTTCACCTCACCGCCTCGCTTCAGCGTCCACCGGACGCGTTTCGGCGGTTCGCCCTCGGCAGCCCGTATATTGAGTTAAAAATTCCCGAGAAATCCGTATCAAGACCGGCAATGCTTCCTTTCATTGTTCGTAGGGAACGCCGCCCTCGGCGTTCCAAATAAATAAACCGGGACGTTTTACAAAGGAACGCCGGGGCGGCGTTCCCTACGAGTTCTTGATTAAAGCATTGCCGAAATTGGTTTTAACAGTGCGAATTCTGTGAAACACAGGGAACCGTCCCCTGTGTTTCCAAATCATAAAAGTAAACAAGGTGCAGAATACTGAAATTCCGCACCTTGTTTGCGTTGAAAATATATGTTTATTTTTGGCTGTTTCTTTTTGGTATTCGCTGAATGTGAAAGTCCTGAATTAATACTTGGCGAGGTAGTTGTCTATCTCCCATTGAGAAATGCTCTTGCGGTAGCCGTCCCATTCCTTCCTCTTAGCCTCAATGAACTTGGTGTATACGTGCTCACCGAGAGAGTCTTTTATAAATTCGCTGTTTTCAAACTCGTCTATGGCCTCCTCAAGCGATGAGGGCAGCAGCTTTATTCCGTCCCTCTCCCTCTCCTCGTCGGTCATATCGAACACATTCTTGACCGTTGACTCGGGCGGCATAAGACCTCTCTTGATACCGTCGAGACCGGAGAGCAGGCAGAGCGCCATTTCCAGATAGGGATTACAGGCGGGATCCGCGCTTCTCAGCTCGATCCTTGTGCCCTTTCCCCTCGCTTTCGGCACCCTAACGAGCGCAGACCTGTTGGACGCGGACCAGGCAATATAAACCGGAGCCTCGTATCCGGGGACAAGACGCTTATAGGAATTGACCAGGGGATTGTTTATCGCCGTCGTGGCTCTGATATGATCCATGATACCGGCTATGAAATGCAGAGCCGTGTCGGAAAGGCCGTATTGGGCGTCGGGATCGTAGAACACGTTGTTGCCGTTCTTGTCAAAGAGGGACATATTGGTGTGCATACCGGAGCCGGCGATGCCGTAGATCGGCTTCGGCATAAAAGCGGCATAGAGGCCGTGAAGCTGAGCGTATTTTTTAACGACGTATTTGAACGTCATGACCTTATCGGCAACGTCAAGAACGTCGCTGTATTTGAAATCTATCTCATGCTGACCCTCGGCGCACTCATGATGGGACGCCTCGATCTCAAAGCCCATATCCTCAAGAGCTATGCAGATATCTCTGCGGCAGTTTCCGCCGAGATCGACATTATCAAGATCGAAGTATCCGCCCTTGTCGTGCGTCTTGGTGGTGGGTCTGCCCTCCTCGTCAACATGAAAAAGGAAAAACTCAAGCTCGGGGCCTACGTTGAATTTATATCCCAGCTCATCCGCCTTTTTTATGGCCTCCTTGAGCACGTGGCGCGGGTCGCCTATAAACGGAGTCCTGTCCGAAGTATATACATCGCAAATGAGACGCGCCGTGCTGCCCGCCGTAGCGTGATCCCACGGCAGAACAACAAAGGAATCGTAATCAGGATAGAGATACATATCCGATTCCTCTATTCTGACAAAGCCTTCGATAGACGAGCCGTCCGCCATACACTCGTTATTGAGCGCCTTTTCAAGCTGGCTGACGGTTATGGCGACGTTTTTCATACATCCGAGAATATCGGTGAACTGGAGCCTGATGAATCTTACGTCCTGCTCCTCCGCCATTCTAAGTATGTCTTCCTTGGTATACTTGCTCATGAATGCCTCACTGCCTTTCAGGTACGGCTTGCGCCGTTTGTATATTTATACATTATAATAAAATATGTGCAAAAGTCAATATTATTATGCTGTTTCTATTTCAGCTCGTCGATGGTCATGGCATAGCTGTCGATGAACTCATCCATAAACACCCTGACCTCCGGCATATCTATTGCCATTATCGCCTCAAGGTTGGTTTTGGCGGCGCTGTTGAAATCCGAATTCCCCGCCTTGCCCTCCTCAATGCATTTCGTGTAGGCGCAGATCTTATCCGCCGCCTTGACGAACTGCCAAAGCTTTTCATCCTGCTCCTGCTTGAAGAAAAGCGGCGTGTATTCCCCGCGCAGATCCTCCGGCAGCATTTTGAGCAGAGCGGCGCAGGCCTCTTCCTCGACCTGACCGTAGGCTTCCCTGATCTGAGGGCTGAAATACTTGACCGGAGTAGGCATATCGCCGGTGATTATTTCCGGCGCGTCATGGTAAATACCGATAACGGCTGCCCTCTCGGCGTTTACGCTGCCGCCGAACCGCTTGTTGTGGATAACGGCGAGCGCGTGGGCTATCGCCGCGACCTCGAGCGAGTGCTCGCTGATATTCTCAACGTGGGTATTCCTCATCAGCGCCCAGCGGTTGATATACTTCATACGGGACAGCATAGCAAAAAAATGAAATTTATTCTTCCCCATAATAACAGTCCTTTAACAATTATGAAAAAATTCTATCATAACAGGCCGCTTTTTGCAAGAAAAAAATCTTTTAAACGGCGGCCTTATATGATATAATACATCGGTGGGGTGATTCTGTGCTCAGGAAAAACGACGAAATAACCGTAACAGTCAAAAGCTGTACAGCTCTGGGCAGCGGTGTTGCGAGCTTTGAGGGCATGACAGTCTTTGTACGTGGAGCCGCCGCAGGCGACAGGCTCCTTGTCCACATAATTAAGGTCAAAAAGACCTACGCCGTCGGTATAATCAAAAAAATACTTCAGCGTTCCCCCGACAGGATCGCGCCGGAATGCCCCGTATCGGACAGGTGCGGAGGCTGTTCCTTTGCCCACATCAGCTACGGCGCGGAGCTTGAGATCAAGCAGACTCAGGTGGCGGAAAATTTCCGCCGGATAGCCAAGCTCGACGTTGAGACAGATCCCATAATCCCCTCCCCTTCGCACAGCCGCTACCGCAACAAGGCGCAGTACCCCGTGCGCAGCGACGACGGGATCCCCGTCACCGGCTTTTACGCGCCGATGACTCACAGGATAGTCGAGTGCCGGGACTGTATGCTTCACCCCGAGAGCTTCGGCAGGATCTCCGCCGTATTTATGGACTGGATGACGGATAACGGTATCTCCGCCTATGACGAAAAGGACCACAGCGGCCTTGTGCGGCATCTTTATATCAGAAAGGGCTTTGCAAGCGGAGAGCTAATGGTCTGCGTCGTGGCAACCGATGACAGACTGCCGCGCTCCGACGCCCTTGTGGAAGCTCTCACCGGTGAGTTCCCGTCGATCGGGAGCATTATCCTGAACATAAACCGCGAGGACACCAACGTCGTCCTCGGCAGCGAATACAAATTGCTTTACGGCAGAGCCTTTATTCGGGACACGCTTTGCGGACTTGATTTCGAGATATCGCCGCAGTCCTTCTACCAGATCAACCACGCCGCCGCCGAGATACTCTATTCAAGAGCGGAGGCGCTCGCCGACCTCAGGGGTGAGGACACTCTGCTGGATCTCTACTGCGGCACCGGAACGATAGGTCTGACCATGGCAAAAAAAGTCAAACGGCTGATAGGCGTTGAGATAGTCGAACGCGCCGTCGACAACGCCAAACGCAACGCGGAGCTAAACGGGATCAATAACGCCGAGTTCATCTGCGCAGACGCCGCTCAGGCTGCCCGCAGGCTGCGCAGCGAAGGGATAAAGCCCGACGTGATAATACTGGATCCGCCGCGGAAGGGATGCTCGCCGGAGCTTCCCGGCATTATAGCCGATATGTCGCCCGACAGGATAGTCTACGTCTCCTGCGACAGCGCGACTCTCGCGCGCGACTGCGCCGCCTTCGACTCCCTCGGCTACGGGGTTCGGCGCGTCACTCCGGTCGATCTGTTCCCGCGCACCGGAAATGTTGAGACGGTAGCACTTTTGCACCGTAAGGATACAAATGAAACGACCGCGGTCACACGTAACGGAGGTAAAAGCATTGAATAAATCGGAAGCTATCTTTAAAAGTAAAAAAGCCTTGCCGTTCCTCACTATGATCTCGGTATTGGCATGGGCGGCGGCGTTTCCGTTTATCAAGCTCGGAATGGCGGCTTTTGCCATCAGCTCGGCGGACACCGCTTCGGAGACCTTTTTTGCCGGAATACGCTTTTCCGCAGCCGGAATTATAGTAATACTGTTTGCCGCGATAAACGGCTGCAGCTTTAAATTGAGCTTCAAGGACTTCCTTTGGGTGCTGTCATACGCTGTTCTGAACACGACGATGCAGTACTTTTTCTTCTACGTCGGACTGTCCCACAGTCCGGGGTCGAGAGCGTCGATACTCAATTCCATAGGCACGTTCATGCTCGTTCTGATATCCTGTCTGTTCTTCAAGGACGAGCGGCTGACCCTGAAGCGCGTTATCGGCTGTATCGTCGGCTTTTCCGGCCTGGTGCTGCTGAACATCGGCGCGGACAGCAGCGGAGCTTTTACGTTCATAGGCGACGGAATGATAATCCTGAGCGCGACCTGCTCGGCGTTCGGCGGCATACTCACCCGCGTTGCCGGGCAGAGGATCAGCATCCCCGTCCTGACCGGTCTCGGTCTGTTGATCGGCGGCGCCGTGCTGACAGTCGGCGGCTACTTCGCAGGCGGCAGAATAGAGACCGTGACATCAAGCGGAATAATCGACCTCGCGGTGCTCATCCTGTCCTCGGCTGTCGGATTCTCCATATACAACAAGCTGCTGCTGTACCATCCGGTCGGGCAGGTTGCAATATACAATTCATTGATACCGGTATTCGGCATCATACTCTCCTGCCTGATGCTCGGAGAGCCGTTCCTTCCGAAATATATCGTAGCCGCCGTGCTCGTTGCGGCAGGCGTTTTCACGATAAATTTTGTAAAGAATAAGCCGAACGCGGCTCAGACGGAATTGAAAGAATCTCAGCCCCGGAGCTGATAAGCTTCTGAGGGATAGGTAAACCGGTTTATCAGAAAAAACAAAACTCTTTTATGAAGATAGTAAACAGGGCGAGGATCGGCTCCTCGCCCTGCCAGACTGTCGATAAAGGCGCAAGACCATTTGCAATAAACAAAATATCGGCAATGCTTACTGTCATCGGGCGTACGGGAGGGCGTGGAAGCTCTCCCGTATAACTTGACAAATACAGGTTTAAGGATCACACAATAATCTGTGAAGAACTTAGAATAATACTATTGCAAATTCGCCGCTTTTCTGCCCTCTCGCAGTACCTTTGTACAGCTTCGGGTCAGAGAAAGCGGCGTATTGCATCCTTTCTCAACGTC
>JAFSXA010000048.1 GCA_017450135.1 Clostridia bacterium
ATGTTTTGGGAACCTCTGAAGATTCGACGCGTTCAGATCGCGTAGAGGTTTTCAGAGGTGACCGTTTATTCGGGCTGGTTGGGCAGGCCTGCAAGGCTCTTTGCGATATCCTCGTCTGTCGGGATATAATCGGACATAGCGCCGTCGTTGTACTTCTCATAGGCAACCATATCAAAATATCCTGTGCCGGTAAGACCGAATACTATGTTCTTCGCCTCGCCGTTCTCCTTGCACTTGAGAGCCTCATCGATAGCTGTTCTTATAGCGTGGCTGCTCTCCGGAGCCGGAAGGATGCCCTCCGTCTTGGCAAAGAGCTCCGCCGCCTCGAATACCGCAGTCTGCTCTACGCTTGTGGCCTCGATGATACCGTCGTCATAGAGCTGGCTCAAGATCGGGCTCATGCCGTGGTAGCGAAGTCCGCCGGCGTGGTTCGGGGAGGGAATGAAGCCGCTGCCGAGGGTATACATCTTTGCAAGCGGGCAAACCATTCCGGTGTCGCAGAAATCGTAAGCGTATTTACCTCTTGTAAAGCTCGGGCAGCTCTTGGGCTCAACGGCGATGATCCTGTAATCCTGCTCGCCTCTGAGCTTCTGACCGACGAACGGAGAGATAAGTCCGCCGAGGTTCGATCCGCCGCCTGCGCAGCCGATAATAATGTCTGCCGTAATGCCGTACTTGTCAAGCGCCGTCTTGGTCTCAAGACCGATGACCGACTGGTGCAGCAGAACCTGATTGAGCACGCTGCCCAAAACATAGCGGTATCCGTCGTTGGAGGTAGCTACCTCAACCGCCTCGCTGATAGCGCAGCCGAGGCTTCCGGTTGTGCCGGGATGCTCCGCAAGGATTTTTTTGCCGATATTGGTCTCTGTGCTGGGGCTCGGAGTAACGGACGCGCCGTAAGTCCTCATGACCTCGCGGCGGAAGGGCTTCTGCTCATAGGATACCTTGACCATGAAAACCTTGCAGTCAAGTCCGAAGTATGCGCACGCCATGCTCAGAGCTGTGCCCCACTGGCCTGCTCCGGTTTCGGTCGTGACTCCCTTGAGTCCTTGGAGCTTTGCGTAATATGCCTGTGTGATCGCGCTGTTGAGCTTGTGGCTTCCGCTGGTGTTGTTGCCCTCGAATTTATAATAGATATGCGCCGGTGTGCCGAGAGCCTTTTCAAGATTATAGGCTCTGCCGAGCGGCGAGGGACGGTAGGTCTTGTAATAATCTACGATCTCTTCGGGAATGTCGAAAAATCTTGTGTCGTTGTCCAGCTCCTGCTTGATAAGCTCATCGCAGAATACGGGACGCAGATCCTCGTATCCCATGGGCTCCAATGTGCCCGGATTGAGCAGCGGAGCGGGCTTGTTCTTCATGTCCGCACGGACGTTATACCATTGTCTCGGGATCTCGTTTTCGTCAAGATAGATTTTGTGGGGGATCTTTTTTTCTTCTGTACTCATGATAATGCACTCCTTTAAAATAATTTATGCCGCAGTACAAACGGCTGTGCGGGACAGGACAAACAAAAAAGCCCTTGTCCCTGACAATCTGCCGGGACAAGAGCGTTAACTCCTGCGGTGCCACCCTGCTTGACGAATCATTCGTCCACTTAGCTCGTACTGAATAATACGACGGTTATTGTTAACGGAGTACCGGCTCCGGCTCACATACTGCAAATTTCTGCTCGCCCTCGGAAGTCCATTCGGTGATGATATCCGTACCGCATCGCACCAACCTGCGGCTCTCTGAAACGTCCGTCAAAACTTACTTACTCTTCCTCAACGGTTTACCGCATTATAACGCAAAAAAAATAGCGTGTCAATAGTTTTTTAAAAAAAACCAAAAATTTTTATAATCAGTCATCTCAAAAAAATTGCGGTGCGGAAAGCCGAACTCTCCGCACCGCAAATCATTATATCTTATTCTTCTGCGCCGTACAACTTCTGCAGCTTAAGCAGATGAGCGTAGCGATCCTTCGCGTCGTCCTCCGCCTTTGCAAAGAGGGTCTCTGCTCTCTCGGGGAACGAGCGGGTAAGAGCCGAATAACGCGCCTCGTTCATAAGGAATGCGCGGTAGCCCTCAGTAGCGGGAACCTTGGAATCAAGCGTAAACGGATTCTTGCCCTGAGCCTTGAGCGCCGGGTTGTAGCGGAACATATTCCAGTAGCCGCAATCGACCGCTTTCTTCATCTCGGCCTGGCAGTTGACCATACCGCCCTTGATGCTGTGCATCTCGCAGGGAGCGTAGCCGATGATGAGCGACGGGCCGTGATATGCCTCAGCCTCCATGATAGCCTTGAGGGTCTGATTATTATCAGCGCCCATGGCAACCTGAGCAACGTAAATGTAGCCGTAGGACATTGCGATCTCCGCAAGGCTCTTCTTGGCTATTGCTTTACCTGCCGCCGCGAACTGTGCGACCTGACCTATCTGAGAGGCCTTGGACGCCTGTCCGCCCGTGTTGGAGTAAACCTCGGTATCGAATACCATGATGTTGACGTCCTCGCCCGAAGCGAGTACATGGTCAACACCGCCGAAACCGATATCATATGCCCAGCCGTCGCCGCCGAAGATCCATACGGACTTCTTGGCAAGATACTCTTTCTCGGCGAGGATCTCTCTTCCAAGGGTGCAGGCTTCGCACTTGCAGCCCTCTACAATGCCTTCTTCAAGAGCCTTTACAAGAGCCTTGGTCGCCTTGCCGTTGGCTTCGCCGTCGCAGACGGTGTCAAGATATTCCTTGCCTGCCGCCTTGATGTCCGCCGTGGCATAAGAAACCTCACAGAGAGCCTTTACCTTTTCGATAAGGCTGTTGCGGACTGCATTCTGGCCGAGGAGCATACCGTAGCCGTGCTCCGCGTTATCCTCGAACAGGGAGTTTGCCCATGCCGGACCCTTGCCCTCCGCTGTTGTCGTATAAGGCGAGGTGCCTGCGGGGCCGCCCCATATCGATGAACATCCTGTCGCATTGGATATATACATCCTGTCTCCGAAGAGCTGAGTGATAAGGCGCGCGTAAGAAGTCTCTGCGCAGCCTGCGCACGAACCGGAGAACTCAAGCAGAGGCTTCTTATACTGGCTGGAGATGACGGACATTCTCTCTGTAGTCTCCGGCTTCTCGGTAACGTTAGCTACGCAGTAATCGAAGGCTTCCTGCTGAGCGTCCTGACTCTCGCGGGGAACCATGGTAAGTGAATTTGTCGGGCAGACGCCAACGCAAACTCCGCAGCCCATGCAGTCCATGGGAGAAACAGCAAGAGTATATGTGTAATTAGTCTTTACGACCGGCTTGGGCGCCTTCTTCATAACAGCGGGAGCGGCGGCAAGCTCGTTGTCGTCAAGAGCAAAGGGTCTGATCGTGGCGTGCGGACAAACATAGGCGCACTTGTTGCACTTGGCGCAGGTCTCGGCGTTCCACTCGGGAACCATGACCGCAACGCCTCTCTTCTCATATGCGGAAGCGCCCTGCTCAAAGGTACCGTCCGCGTGATCCTCGAACTTGGAGACGGAAAGGCTGTAGCCGTCCATATGGCCGACGGGCTTCATGATGTTGTCTACCATCTTGACAAGCTTCGCCGGGCCCTCTTCCTTCTTCTCAACGACAGTATCGGTCGCGTTCGCCCAGTCTGCGGGAACGTCTATCTTGACAAAAGCGGAAACGCCGGCGTCGATAGCGTCATGATTGCATTTAACAACGTCGGGACCCTTCTTTGAATAGGACTTGGTAGCCGCGTCCTTCATGTGCTGAACGGCCTCGTCGATGGGCATGATCTTCGCAAGCGCAAAGAACGCCGCCTGGAGAATAGTGTTGGTTCTCTTGCCCATGCCGACCTTCTTGGCAAGATCGATAGCGTTGACCGTGTAGAGCTGGATATTGTTCTCGGCGATGTAGCGCTTTGTCTCAGCGTCCATCTTTTCCGCGATCTCTTTTTCGTCCCACTGGCAGTTGACAAGGAACACGCCGCCGGGCTTGACGTCGTTGACCATCCTGTACGCCTTCTCGATATAGGAGGGGTTATGGCAGGCTACGAAATCGGCCTTGTTGATATAGTAGGGGCTCTTGATCTCCTTGTCGCCGAAGCGCAGATGAGATACGGTGATACCGCCGGTCTTCTTGGAATCGTACTGGAAATACGCCTGGACGAACTTGTCCGTATAGTCGCCGATGATCTTGATGGAGTTCTTGTTCGCGCCGACAGTACCGTCGCCGCCGAGACCCCAGAACTTGCACTCGATCGTGCCTTCAGCCGCCGTGTTGGGAGCGGGCTTCTCTTCAAGTGAAAGATAGGTCAGGTCATCGTTGATACCAATGGTGAAATGTGTCTTGGGCTCGTCCTTGGCAAGCTCCTCGTAAACCGCAAAGATGCTTGAGGGAGGTGTATCCTTTGAGCCGAGGCCGTAGCGGCCGCCGATGACCTTGACGCCCTTTCTCTGAACAGCGTCAAGAGCGGCAATAACGTCGAGGAAAAGAGGCTCGCCTATCGAGCCGGGCTCCTTCGTTCTGTCAAGTACGGCGATCTTCTTGCAGGTCTCCGGGAGAGCTTCGCTGAATTTCTTAACGTCAAAGGGTCTGTAAAGACGAACCTTGAGCAGACCGATCTTCTCGCCCTTGGCGGTGAGATAGTCGATAACCTCCTCGGCAACGTCGCAGATAGAGCCCATTGCTACGATAACGTTCTCCGCGTCGGGAGCGCCGTAGTAATTGAAGAGCTTGTAGTCCGTGCCGATCTTGGCGTTGACCTTATCCATATACTTCTCAACGATGGCGGGAACAGCGTCATAATACTTGTTGCAGGCCTCGCGGTTCTGGAAGAATATATCGTCGTTCTCGTGCGAGCCGCGCATAACGGGGCGCTCGGGATTGAGAGCGCGCTTACGGAACGCCTCAACAGCGTCCATATCGCACATTTCCTTGAGGTCGTCATAGTCCCATATCTCTATCTTCTGGATCTCATGGGAGGTGCGGAAGCCATCAAAGAAATTGATGAACGGGATCCTGCCCTCGATAGCGGCAAGATGAGCTACGGCACCGAGATCCATAACCTCCTGCGGATTTGTTTCGGCAAGCATCGCAAAGCCCGTCTGACGGCAGGCGTATACGTCGGAATGGTCGCCGAAAATATTCAGGGCGTGGGAGGCAACGCAGCGCGCGGATACGTGGAATACACCGGGGAGAAGCTCACCGGCGATCTTGTACATATTCGGGATCATGAGCAGAAGACCCTGCGAAGCGGTATACGTGGTAGTGAGAGCGCCCGCCGCAAGAGAGCCGTGCACCGTACCCGAGGCGCCTGCCTCAGACTGCATTTCCGCAACGTTTACAGTGTTGCCGAAAATGTTCTTGCGTCCCTGAGCCGACCACTGATCAACGTAGTCCGCCATGGGGCTTGACGGAGTGATTGGGTAGATACCGGCGACTTCCGTAAATGCATAGGAAACATGAGCCGCAGCGGTATTACCGTCCATGGTTTTCTTTTTTCTTGCCATTTTCGATTTTCCTCCTTGAGTAAATATATAAATTGTAACAGCAATCAAAAATTACTAACTTATATGATAACACTAATCATCACCAATGTAAATAAAAACCGGCCAAAAATTTCTGAAATAATTTAAAATTTATATAGAATCGAAATTTGTTCCAAAATATAACATTAACAATTATTGAAAAAGTATTCCTCGACCTCGGCGCATATCGCATGGTAGACCGGGAGGTGCAGCTCCTGGATTTTGAAGGTTTCTGTCTCCGGCACAGCTAACACAGAGTCGCAGATATCCCTCAGCCTTCCGCCTGTGCCGCCGGTGAGCGCACAGCTAAAAAGCCCGAGCGAGCGGGCGACCTCCGCCGCGGCGCACACATTTTCGGAATTGCCGGACGTGCTTATCCCGAGGAACACATCGTTCATGCCGCCGTAAGCGAGCACCTCCTGCGCAAAGATAAACTTCGGATTGCAGTCGTTTGCAAACGCGGTGCTTAATGGTGCGCACAGTCCGAGCGGTATCACAGGCAGCCCCTGCTGGAGGGAGTCGAGAATTTCCTCCCCGAGCCGGGGATATTGTCCGAGCATCCGAGCCCTTTTCTCTTTCGATAACTCTCTTTTTTTCAAAAAGCCCTTCATCAGCTCCCCGGCTATATGCTCGGCGTCCGCACTGCTGCCGCCGTTGCCGCAGACAAGCAGCTTGCCGCCGGAGCTAAAGCATTTTATCAGCGCGCGGCATAGCTCCTCCGCATCCTCCTTGACTGCCGAAAGCTGCGGATAGCGTTCAACAAGGGCGTCGATATACTTCATAAGGTACTGTTCCTCCCTGCTCAGCATAAATAAAGCAGGCAACCTGCGCCTCGGCGTTCGGGTTCCCGCTTTTTCAGTGGTCGCCTCTGAAAATTCTCGTGCGTTCATCTTGCGTGATCTTTTCCCGACATATCTCACAAAAATGCTCGTCAATACACAAAGCATCAACTCCGCTTTTTGCCTCATCTGACGGAAAAATCTCCAAGCAATCTGAACGCATCGAATATTCAGAGGTTCCCTAATATAGATTTATCTTCTTTGGGTTATTCTTCCTTATCTTCTTCCTTGACTTCTTCCTCATCCTCAACAGGAAGCTTATACTGTTCCATTTCGTCCTTGATGGCTTCTAACTTTTCGAGGTCAAAATGCTCCTCGCCGAATTTTTCCACAAACAGGCTGTAGGGTACCCTGTCAACGTAAACCTCCTGATACTCAATTTTGACGCCCTTGATCTTTATTATGATATTGATCGCGATAACGAGCACAAAGGCGGCTATTACAAGGTAGACGCCGAAGCCGACAGAGCCGGTGATAACACCCGGCAGAATACCGGAGATGTTGGATATAAACAAGCTGAACGTAATAATGGAAACGACCGCGAACACGATTCCCGACACAGCGAAGATCAGGTTCCTCGCAAATCCCCTCTTGGAGCATGAGAGGAAGCTGAGGATAAGCTCAAGCAGCGCGGCAAGCGCAGCAAGGATGATCGTTACGATGGAAACCGCATATAAAATGAAGCTCTTACCGAGCACGGCGGACCCGAACATCTTTAACAGGCCGTCAAAATCCATGGCGGATATGCCTTCATAAAGTCCAATCGCGTTGATCGAAACAGCCTTATCGACATATGGAGCTGCAATGCTGAGCTTTGCAAGCGGCAGGAAAAACATACCTACAACAACTGCAAGCAGCACGATCCTGACTATCGTGAATACTGAGCCCACCATAGCCGCCTTGGCTCTGTTGAGCCTGTGCACGGTCCTCGCGTGTTCAAGCTCGGCGTTGATGGCGTCGACCTCAAGCCTTTCGTTGATATTATAATAAAGAAGATTGACTCCGCATTTAGGACATTCCGGCTTTAAATCTAATAACGTCAGCTTTCTGCCGCATTTCGGACAAACATCCATCGTTACTCCTCCTAATATATATTAGCATTATTGTAACATATCAAAATCAATTAATCAAGAACAAATATGCAAATTTGTGCAGATATTAGGGTATTATCAAATAAATCCGCCGTCAACACACAGCACCTGTCCGGTAATAAAGCCCGAATCCCTGCCGGCAAAAAACAGCGCGGCGCCCGCAACGTCCTCGGGTTTGCCGAGTCTGCCCGCCGGCGTTTCCTCAGCCAGAGCCCTCATGGTCTCCCCATCAAAGCAAGCGTTCATACGGGTATCTATCACCCCGGGCGCGATGCAGTTGACCGTAACGCCGGACGGGGCGACCTCCTTCGCCAGAGCCTTGGTGAACCCGATAACGGCGGCCTTTGACGCGGAATAATGCACCTCGCAGGAGGCTCCCGATATCCCCCACATCGAGGAGATATTGATTATCCTGCCGTACTTATTTTTTATCATACTCTTCAACGCAAGCTGAGAGCAGTTGAAGGCGCTTCTGACGTTGCAGTCGAACATCCTGTCATAATCGCCTTGAGTAATATCCGTGAAAAGCTTTTGCTGTGCAACCCCTGCGTTGTTTATCAGCACGTCCGCCGTGCCGAATTCTTCTCCCGCCGCGGAAAAAAGCTTTTCGGCTTCACTCATGACGGAAACGTCGGCTCCGACTGCTATGGCTCTGCCACCTGAGGAATTGATACGGCGGCACAGCTCATCCGCTTCCTTTTTACTGGTGTTGTAATTTATCACCGTGTCATATCCGTTTGCGGCAAACATCAGGGCGCAGGCCGCTCCTATACCGCGAGCGGCCCCGGTAATTATCACAGTTTTCATTATTTCTTCTTCGTGGTCGTTGTTGAACCCATTGCAGAGCTGAGCAGACTCGTAACGTCCGTATAGCCCTTGAGGCTGAATACCGAGGAGTCAGCGTTGCCCGTGAAGCTTTCGATCTCGTAGACAAGGATCTCGTCGCCGTCGATGACTTCCATCTTCTTGAACTGATTGCCGTCGAAATAATACTTGGTGGTTGAACCGGTATCGTTCTTATACTCCTCGCAAATATATTCCTTGCCGCCGTCCTTGACCTTTGTGGTTTTTACATAGGTCTGCGTTTCGCTCAGATTGGTACCCAGGGCGCTGATGTCCTTGTATGATTCGCCGACGGTATCCTCGCTGAGCTCCATATACCACTTATACTGCGGCACTACGGCGTAGGTCTTGCCGTTCATGACGAGCAGTCTGACGGTCGTGCCGCTTGTCGTCATCTCGGCGGAGATCTTTTCGCCCGATACGACGAACGTCGCCGGAGTCTTGTTCGAGCCGGATACGATATTCATCTTCATTGTGAAGTTGCCCTTCTTGGCGGTGTTGATGATAACGTCATCCCTGAGCGTCGTCTTCTTTGAGACCTTTTCGCCCTCCGGCATAAGGTCCTCTTTCTTGGCGGTTATCTCAACATTTTCAAGATCGGAGATATCGGGCACGGCGATGTCGTCGATACCCAATGCAGAAGACGTGGTCTTTTTGCCCGATTCGGTCTTTTTGTCATTCTTGGACTTGGCCTCTGCCGCGGTGCTCTTTTCAGCGGCGGCAACTATCGTCGTCACCTTTTCGCCGTTTTCATCCGTCACGGCCTCGCCGTTTTTATCCGTAACATATTCCCACGTCTCTGCGGCAGAGCCGTTTTCGGTGGGCGTCTCCTTTCCTGACGTCCCCTTCTTTGAACAGGCGGCGAAGGTTGCCGCTATCATCATTGCAGAAAGGAAAATACATAATCCGCGTTTTGCTTTCATATTTATTACCTCCGTATTCAAGAGCCTGAGCTCCCCTTTTTCAATATAAGAGTACAATATTTATCGGATAAAATCAAGTAAATTATTTGTTAACTATTTATTATGATATTGCTACCTAAATAGTTTTGGGAGCCTCTGAAATTTTTTTCATAAAACTATTGAAATTTTGATTTCTTTATATTATAATAGGACTCGTCCGTTGCACAGACGGCGGTTTCAATTCAATATGCTGGTGTGGCTCAGTTGGTAGAGCAGCGCATTCGTAATGCGCAGGTCATCGGTTCAAGTCCGATCACCAGCTCCAAATAATAACGAATACTATTTCGGTATCCGTTATTTGTTTTATACATAAAAAAGATAATAGACAAGCAATCAAAATTTGAACAAGGGGTAGGTCACCAGATGGTCACGAACATCTTAAAAGGGGAATTTTCAAAAAAAGTAATAGACACATCCTTTTATTCCCCACAGAAATCTTTAATCAGGGAAATGTACGAATAAGAAAATCTGAACGCCTGATTCGCATATTTCCCAAGCGTAGACCAATACTTTCTTGCCAAAAAACGCCTTATAAATTGCAGAACTATTTTTTCATTGAAATAAATAGTATATTATGCTACAATACATAGTGCAATATAATAAACCCAATGTCAATTAAAAAGAAAGGTTGAGATTATGAAAAAGTATTTATTTAGAGTAATGAGTGCAATACTTTGTGTATGCCTTATTGGTGCAGCCTTTGCAGGCTGCGAAAATGGAACAGATGCTCCTCTTGAGGGCTCTGTGATTGATACCGGTACCGAAGTTGAACTTAGGTCTATGAGCGAAGACAAAGATGGCAACTTTACCATAATCACCAAGAGGGGCGCAAGCTCTTCTTCGGATTCAGGCGTGGGCTTTATACCGGTTGGAGGAGATTTAGGGGACTTATATCCCGGCGCAGTTGTTAAGTCGGACAACTCAAAAATCACTGCTGCGCAGAAGCTTATAGAAAGCGAAGACCTTCAGAGAAAGACACTGGAGTTAAATGTAGATATTAAAGAGGGCGATGAGTATACTCTCCAAATTGACGAACCAAATCAGGAAACGGTTACCAGAAAAATTCGAAAAACTGTTAATAATCAAACCGGAACGGCTGTTACCTCTGTAAGACACGCCGCGGTTGACAATAGTGTACAAATTGAAAAACAGTTGGGAATCACAGACAACGATGCTTATAGAATAGACTACAAAGCAATCAGCATGGGTATGTATAGTTATATGTTTGCTATATTTGATCAGGTGTATTATTCTGTCAATGCTGTACCCCAAACTGCTGCAGAACTCTATAATGAGACCGTTTCGCAACAGGCGCTTTCAGACAACGGAATTAATAACGCCGAAACGGCGGAAATAACGAGCGTTGATTACGGACGCCGCGTTGTTGTTTGTGTGCGATCAGTTGATGGGTCGTCAACTGCTAAAAGTACATTAGAAGCGTCAATCAGTAACAATGGTTTTACGCAAACAGGTGTGTCTGCAATGTATAGTATCTATGTTATCGGTGGCAGCTCGGGAAACCAATTAGCTTGTATATCCAACACTGATGATGTTAATGCAGTAAATAGTATTATTAACAGCGAGCTTAGCTATAATAAAGACTTAACAGCTGTACCTCTTTCTTATAAAATGAACTATCTCAAGGATGGCTCACAGGTAGCTGCTAACAAAGACACAGAGTCCGAGAATATTGTTACGGAAACGAGAAAAAAAGTAAAAATTACCTTTGACCCTGCTACAGCGTACGACACAAAGAGATACGTACTCTATGCAAAACCGATAAAAGGTGTAAACAGCGATGGAAGCTATAAGCTCGGAAACTGGGAGTGTCTTCGAGATGATGATTCCACAAAAAACAAAACGATATATGTAAGCGGAAAATATGCGGAATTTGCATTCGCGTTTGATATTACTTTAGGTACAGATTGGCCTTATAACGGCATTTTCTGGAAAGCGGATATGGCTGCGCCCGAGAACATGTACATTGAATGGGGCGGAGGAGTCAGACACGCATGGATTGAGATTACAGTTGACGGGAAACGCGTGGTTGATGAGAGCAATTGTTCAAGCCACGACGGACCGAATTATAAATAGTAATTAATAATTTCTGAAAAAGATATCCCTATGGCAGATGTAACTGCCATAGGGATATCTTTATTTTTTAGGTGATTTTCTTTTATAACTGAAAACCAAAAGCGGAATATAGGTGCAAATCGGAAGCAGGATTCCAAAATACTTGTACGGCGACATTACCAAGGTGTTATAAATAGAATGATATGTAATCGCCAGCATCAACAGCGAAAGTGTACCGCAGTAAAACAGCTTTTTCCTCTTTCTGACAAAGGAAATGCCGATACCTACCGCAACCGTACAGATACTGTGCATAAGGCTTGCACCGAAGCCTCGCATAATTGCCCATTTGATATCTACGCTATATAAATACTGCGTTATCATTGTCATATTTTCCATTACGGCAAAACCGAGTCCGACTGCAAAAGCAGATTGTGCAAGCTTTTTCCTATCGTCCGAGATGAATAATGCATAGAAAAGTATTGGCAGCACCTTGAGTATCTCCTCTATTATGGGGGATACGGTGGTGGTAAAGTAAAGCATATCTCTGCCGGTTTGCAGATAAATAAGCGCGTTAATTTTTGCCGCAATCAGGCAGACAGTTGTGCCGATAAGAATATAGCCGACCACAAGTCTTGACTTTTTCTGCATTATCAGGAGCGAAAGTGCCAAAGGTATCAAAAAGCAGATATAAAGAATATAGATTATATTGTCCACTTTTTAACACCTCCCTTCAGCACGGGAAGCAGCGCAACCGCTACAAATCCTATACATACGCAAGACGCAGTATATAAGGGCTTGATATCCATATACAAGCCGACAGCCTCAAGCATAATAAGAAAAGCATATGCCAGTACGAGTATATTATACTTTCTCAGAACTTTTATAATACCAAGCTCAACGTCGTATATAATAATATGCTTAAAGCTGTAATATGCACATTGAATAATGAAGAAGGTAACGATGCCCCATACGATTCTCAGTTCTGTGTTATTTACTTTTATTAAGAAAAAAAGATAGATAAGAAGGATGGGCAAGGGTGCTATAAGCGAGATGATTCTCGTTTTTCTGAAGGCGTTTGTTCTGTCATCCACAAGCCCGTCCATTTGTCCGTAGTTAGCAGAGAAAAAGAACATAAAGCTACCTATGGTTCCGAGCAAGCCTATATGAAAGCCGCTGTTTAAATTGCCCTGCGTTGAAAGAAAGATGACTTGATACAGCCTTGAAAACATCAGCGACATAACACCGCAGGTAACAAGTTTCAGATACAGTGCTTTCTTTTCTCTAAAGAAATTAAACAGCCCGTATGCGCTGCCTATAAGAGAGCAAGCAAATATTAAGATATTCATTGCAAGTTCAAGTTTCATTCTGATAACCTCAAAAACGATTTTCAATATTATAGCACAATTTTAATGTAATGTCATTCTCTTTTTTAAGAAGCAAAGCCTTGCAGTATGGAAAGATGCAGACCGGCTGGCTCCTTGACGGCGGCAAATGGTATTACCTGGATAAAGACAACGGCGATATGGTAACCGGCTGGAAGAAGCTTGACAGAGGCCAGTGGTACTATTTCAACAAGAGCGGTGTTGCTGCTCAGGGCTGGCAGAAGGTTGACGGCTATTGGTACTTCTTCAGAATCTGCGCAATGCAGACAGGCTGGCTTTATGATGGCGGCAAGTGGTATTACCTTAATGCCGACGGCAAGATGAGAACCGCAGACCTAAAATATCAGGGCAAGGTTTATCATTTCAACAGCTCAGCTGCTTATGGATGCTAAGGATATAAAAAGAAATGATATTGAGAGTTGCGTGATTCCTGATTATAATGACGAGTTCCCTCTTGATATATGAGCATTAAGAAAAAATACCCTTAACTACAACCCGAGGTCATCGGTTCAAGTCCGATCACCAGCTCCAAAAAGTATCGGCAGGTTTCGTCAGAAGCTTGCCGATGCTTTTTATTTACGGATTCAATTATAATCTAATGATCTCAACATTCTTATTTTCGGCGTAGACACAGGTATGATACCTTTATAGTCAGAAGACTTCGCATTAACATATTGGTAAATGAGTTTGATAGTCAACAAAAAACAGACATAATAATTCGATCTGTTTTCAAAAGCAGTTGTATGGTTTTTAAGTGTTGAAAAACAGCGAGCTTCATGTTATTATTGGTTTACATGATTATGACATGGGATTCAAGGAAGGGATAATATGCTCAACATCGAACATCTTACAAAAACCTACGGAGACAAGAAAGCGGTCGACGACCTGAACCTGCACATTGCCCCGGGTGAGATATACGGCTTCATCGGGCACAACGGCGCAGGCAAGACGACTACCCTGAAATCCGTCGCAGGCATCCTGAGCTACAACAGCGGCACGATCACGATAGACGGCACACGTCTGGACGCCGACCCGATCGAATGTAAAAAGAATATGGCTTACATACCCGACAACCCGGATCTGTACGAATACATGACGGGTATAAAGTATCTGAATTTTATAGGCGACGTCTTCGGCATAGGCTCGGACGTCAGGCGCGAACGCATAAATAGATACTCAAAGGAATTTGAGCTGTACACCCACCTTTCGGAGCCGATCGGCTCCTACTCCCACGGAATGAAGCAGAAGCTGGCAGTTATTTCCGCATGGATACACGAGCCGAAGCTGATACTCATGGACGAGCCGTTCGTCGGCCTTGACCCGAAGGCGGCGCACATCCTCAAGGGCATGATGCGCAAGCTTTGCGACAGGGGCGGAGCGATCTTCTTTTCCACCCATGTCCTCGAGGTCGCGGAAAAGCTCTGCGACAAGGTCGCAATAATCAAGAACGGCAGGCTGATACGCTCCGGCACCATGGAAAGCGTCAGGGGCGACGAGTCGCTTGAGGAGGTCTTTCTTGATCTGGAGGCTGAACAA
>JAFSXA010000006.1 GCA_017450135.1 Clostridia bacterium
GCAGCCTTTGCCCAACCCGATAGCCGTTATACTACCGATTATTTTTTTCACCCTTGTTACCGCGCTCAGGAAAAATATAGGCGACACATTCTTCTATCAATATTCCTTTGAGCTCTTGCCGGACAGCGGCAACCCCGTATCCTTTTCGGTTTTCGTTGATTCGATGTTCGCGTTCTTTCAGAATATTATCAGGAACATGACGGACGATCCCCAGTGGCTTGTTGCATTTACGGGTATATTCGCAACCCCGATCCCTCTGTTTATTCTTTATAAATATTCCCATCCGTTCGAAATGTCGATCTATCTGTTTGTCGCCTTCGGATACCTCGGAGGCATCATGAACGGCGTCAGACAGTATATGGCGGCGGCAATAACGCTGTGCGCAACAAGGTACCTGTTCTCATTGAAACGGGGGTCCTTCATCAAATATACCATAATCGTACTGATCGCCTACTGTATGCATTCAAGCGCACTTATTCTGATCCCGCTGTATTTTGTTTTCAGGCGAAAGGCCTGGCAGCTCAGCTCGTATATGATGATATTGGGAAGCATCGTGCTGGTATTGGTTTTTGACGCGGTTCTGCCGTCGTTCATGTCGGCGCTTGAGTCGACCGCTTACTCCGGTTATTCCTCAAACGGCTGGTTCACGAACGGTCAGGAGAGCGGTACGAATCTGTTCCGTTCGCTTACTGCGGTCGCTCCGATTTTTGTTGCCTATACCAATCGGGATCGGATGAAGCTGCTGGGCCATATCGGAGACGTTCTGACAAACATTGCGTTTGTCAACGCTGCTATCTGTATTGTATCGCTTTACAACTGGATTTTTGTAAGGCTGACTATCTATCTGAGTATCTACTATATCATCTTTACAGTCTGGGTCGTCAATTACGCTGTCAAGCCGCGGCAAAAGAGCGCATACGTTATTGTTACAATTCTGCTGTTCTTTATATATTCCCGAAACCTTTCATATATGATAGCAAACTATGAGTCGGATTATTTCTTCCCGAACAGGAAGCTTTTCAAAGGACGATAATTATGAAGTATTTTATGTTTAATCACTCCGGCAGCCGGAACCACGGCTGTGAGGCTATCGTCCGCGGGACGATGAATATAATCGAAAATGCGGATGGAAACGCCTCCTTTGTTCTGTCGTCGTACGATCCGGATTCGGATACCGGGCTCGAGGGCGTTGAACTCAGAACGACCTCCGCGCGTCCGCTAAGCGGTTTTGAAAAAATTGTCTCCGCCCTCAACGTAAAGCTCAGGAATTCCGAGTATTATGCCCACGCTAAGATGTATTCCGGCCTGATAGGGCAGGCGGAGGACTGCGACGTGTGTCTTTCCATAGGAGGAGATACGTATTGCTACGGCGATAACGCGGAGATCAGAGTGGTTACGAGCGAGATCAAAAAGCTCGGCAAAAAGCTGGTGCTCTGGGGAGCTTCCGTGGGCGAAGAGGATCTCGATGAAAACAAGCTTGAAAACCTGAGGCTGTTCGACGCCGTCTTTGCAAGGGAGCCGCTGACTTACGACCTGCTCAAAAGCAGGGGAGCGAACGCAAATATATTCCTCCATGCCGACCCCGCATTCTGCATGGAGCGCGACGACGTTGAGCCGATAGAGGGCTTTGACAAATCAAACACCATAGGCTTTAATATCAGCCCCCTGATAGCCGCGCGAAATCCCGCGATACTTGAAATTTCAGAGGCTTTTATCAAATATATCCTGGAGGGGACGACTCTTAACGTCCTGCTCGTGCCCCATGTCGTAGTACCGGGCAACAACGACTACGATTATATGCTGCCAATGTATATAAAATTCAAGGAGACCGGCAGGGTCAAAATACTGTCGCCGGAGCTCAACGCCAAGCAGTACAAGGGCTATATTGCCGGGACGAGGTTTTTTATCGGGGCGAGGACTCACGCGACTATCGCCGCCTATTCGAGCGGAGTACCGACTGCGGTGCTCGGCTACAGCGTGAAATCACGGGGGATATCCAAGGATATTTTCGGCGAAGAGAAGTACGTCATTGATTCGCGGACTCTGAGCGATGAAAAAGAGCTGATAGATCAATTCGAGCTCTTGGTCAGCGAAGAGGATGAGATCAGAAAGACCCTGTTGAGGACTATTCCGATGAAGCTCAGAAGCGCGATGGAGGCGGGAAGGATCCTGCGCGACCTTTAAGGCAACACCGCACAATTCGCAAAAGCGGGTGAGGAAATGAAGAAAAGAATACTTTTCGTGATCCCGTCGCTCGACCTCGGCGGAGCGGAGAAGAGCCTGGTCACGCTGCTGTCGCTTCTGGATTATGAAAGGCTCGACGTCAGCCTGCTGACCTTCCGCCGGGGAGGTACGTTCTACGATATGATACCTCCCGAGGTGAACGTTATAGGCGGGACCGGGGATTATGAAATGTTTGACGGCGACGCGAGGACCGCCGTGAAATATTTCCTGAAAAAAGGCGATTTTTCCGCCGCGGCGGACAGGCTGAGAACAGTTGTTAATTATAAGAACACCGATCCGTACCTGAGAGAAAAGAAGCAGTGGAGCTATCTTGAAAAAAGGCTGCCGAGAATAGAAGGGCATTTTGACGCGGCGATAGGCTATCTTGAGGGCAACGCCAGCTATTTTGTTGCCGATTCGGTCGACGCCGAAAGAAAAATATTCTATTTTCACAGCGATTTCAATGAGTACGGAATGGGCCATGAGATATCAAGGGAGCTTTTCAACAAGGCGTACAGAGTTGTTGCGGTGACGGAAAAGTGCAGGCAGGAGCTTGCGGAAAATTTCCCCGAGCTTGCGGACAGATTCTGCGTCGTCAGAAATATTACGAGTAAAAAAATATTGCTTGCGTCCGCCGGAAACGATCCGGTGTTCGACAGAACGGACGGTAAAAAGATCGTCCTCTCCGTCGGCAGGATCGCTGAGGCAAAGGCGATAGACCTTGCGGTGAAGACCTGCGGGGAATTGAAAAGGCGCGGCTGTGATTTTGTGTGGTACCATATAGGCAAGGGGCCGCTCGAGGAACAGATCAGGGAGCTCATAACCGGGCTCGGGCTTCAGAAGGATTTTATCCTGATGGGCGTGAAGGCCAACCCCTATCCGTATATGAAGGACTGCGATATTTTTGCGCAGACCTCAAAGTATGAGGGCAAATCAATAGCGATCGACGAGGCAAAATGCTTTGCCAAGCCGATCGTCGTGACGAATTTCCCGACCGTTTTCGATCAGATAACAGACGGAGTTAACGGACTTATCTGTCAGATGGACGAGAATGATATAGCCGATAAAATAGAAAAGCTCCTGTCCGATGAAAAGACGGGAAGAACGCTTTCTGATAATCTGTCGGCGGAAAAGACGGGAAATGAGGAAGAGCTTGAAAAATTTTATGAATTGCTGAGGTGATCGCTGTGTTTTGGGTCTTTCTATCAATACTGCTGCTCATATGCGTTGTATTCCTCGGATACGATCATATTGACACTCTGAAAAACTGGATCGGCAGAATAAAGATCGGCACCGCCGGCGGCAGAGACAGCTGGCGCGGAGTTATCATCAAATGGCTCGACAAGGGCACGCCCTCCGTACCGGTTGACGAAAACAAAAGCTTTAAGCTGATCGATGTTATTAAAAACCGGGGCAAGGTGAACACCGTTGCCTATTGGCAGGACGCGGCCGTTCTGAAGGCGGCGACAGCCATGGACGGAGATTATATACATGAGAGTATAGCGATACTTGCGGAGAGGTACACGGATCCGTTCAGCGGCGAGTGGAAGCTCGAGCCGCAGCGTGTGGACAGCGCCATGCTCGCCTATGAGATGCTCTGCTGTCCCCATATCGATAACAGTGTGACGGAGCCTGCCGCGGACTATGTTGCGGAAATGCTCATCGGACTTGCCCGGGATTACGGCACCGTGCCCTATAATCGTAATGTGCCGGACGTCCGCTTTGTCGACACAGTCGGCATGATCTGCCCGTTTTTGATAAAATACGCAGAAGTATACAAAAAAACAGACTGCATTGATATTGCAATGGAACAAATAAAGGAGTACAATGAATACGGCTTAAACGAAAACGGTATACCGATCCACTGCTTTTCAAAAGAGAGCAGGGATCCCCTGGGAATTTACGGCTGGGGACGGGGCTGTGCATGGTGGGCGCTCGGCCTGACGGACAGTCTCAGGTCTTTACTCAAGCTTGACGGCTTCAATTCCGAAAAGGCGTATCTGCTCAAAAATCTGATCGCTTTTCTCGATAAGCTGATCGGCTATCAGCGCCCGGACGGTTCCTTCGGCAGGATGCTGTTTACGGATTCTCTTGAGGACAGCTCCGCCGCGGCAATGTTTGCCTATTGCTTCAAGTACGCATATTCCCTGACAAAGGACGAAAAATACCGCGACGCGGCTGAAAAAACACTTGACCATCTCCTTTCGTGCACCAGACGCGACGGCGTGATAGATTATTCGCAGGGAGATACCGGCGGTATCGGGTTTTATTCCGACAGTCTTTCGGTCATTCCGGCGGCTCAGGGTTTTGCCGTTACAGCGGATATACTGTAAATAGTCACCTCTGAAAATTTTCATGCATTCATCTTGCATGATCTTTTACCGTCATATTTACAGAGGTTCCCAATAACAATAATATCTAAAAAAGTTTAACTTGAAAGGAGGATGGTTTATGATAGATTTGCATTGCCATATACTGCCTGGGATCGACGACGGCTCCAAGGATCTGGAAACCTCCCTGCAGATGTGCCGAATAGCGAAGAGCAACGGTATCAAGCATATAGTGGCAACGCCGCACGTGAATGCAATTGAAGATATTGAAAGCTTTGTTTCCTTCAGGGATGAAAAAATCAGAACGCTCAGAAAGGCTGTTGAGCACGCCGGAATTGAATTGAATATTTACCCCGGCGCCGAGGTGTTCGTCGATGACGACATTTACTTTGCAAACAATCTGAAGCGTCTTTCGATAAATAAGAGCCGATACATACTCATTGAATTTTCCTTCAGGAACCTTGACGTCAGGAGAGTGTTCGGATATGTCGAGGAGATCATGAGGATGGATCTGATACCTATCATAGCTCATCCCGAAAGGTTCGAATTCTTCCAGTTCGATTATGACGCCGTCAATGCGCTGTCGGATATGGGAGTGCTGTTCCAGATAAATTCCATGAGCCTTGCAAGTATGGACGGCCCTCAGGAGTTTGAGCTGGCATATGCCATGGCGTATAATGCCGTGGCGTCCTTTATCGGTACGGACGCTCATTCTTCCCATTACAGAACGAATAATCTGTTGGAAATGATGAGTTACTTTCCGCCTGATATCTCGCAGTTCAATATGCAGATGATGGTTCATGACGCAGCTAAATGCGTCCTTCTTGATCAGGATCTGCCGCGTGTTGAACGCGGAATAATAGAAAAGCGGGGATTTTAACCAAACGGTCAAATCAAGGTATGTTGAATTCTAAGGAGTGAAATGATCCATGCAGGAAATGGATACCAGCAGGAATGTTTATTATGACGACGGCGCCCCTTCGCTGGATATGGGGCGGCTCGCGAAAAACCTGACCAGTAAGCTGTGGGCTATACTGCTTGTCGGAGCGGTATTTGCGGCGGCGGGCTTTGCGATCGCCAAGGCCACGTACGTTGAACAGTACAAGACCGAGGCCACCCTCGGATTTATGGAAACGGACTATGTAATAGTAAAGGACTACTCCAACAGTAAGGACACACAGACCCAGTATAAGCAGGAGACAAAATTCTTTGCAGACTCCGATGTGCCGAGATATCAGCATATGATAAAGGGCACAGAGATGATAGAGAATATTCAGAAGAGGCTTGCGGCGGACGACGTCGGCAAGGAGTATGATTATTCGTACATCATGAACAGCCTCAACGTCTCCGCCACCGAGGATGACGTTGCCGGATTCTTCATCATCAGCGTTACGAGCGACGACAAGGGCTACTGCGAACGCGCTATAGACATTGTCATCGAGGAATTCCCCAAGTATATCCAGAGCTTTGACAACACCATTTCCATCAAGACCATCAACGTTCCGAGCGATCCTTACGTCAGCAATTCGGACGGCGCGTCCACTAACGCCATGTACGGCTTCATCATAGGAGCTTTGATCATCATGTTCATCGTGCTGATAATGACGCTTGTCACCAACACGGTACTGACTCTCGATGATCTCAGGAGGGACGTCAACGTCAAAATACTCGGCTCGGTTCCTCTGCTTGAAAAATCGAGCGGCCTGTTTAACAGGAAGAAAAAGATCCCTCAGGGCTCTCTGCTGATAACGGATTCCTCAAAGGTCAGCTTTACCTTTGTTGAAAGCTTCAAGTCAATAAGAACAAAGATAGAAAACATTCAGGCGGAAAAGGGCTACAAGGTATTTGTTGTTACGAGTACCTATGAGGATGAGGGTAAGACGACAGTCGCCGTAAATATAGCCTGCTCGCTTGCACAGAAGGGTAAATCGGTCCTTCTGGTCGACAGTGACCTCAGGAAGCCCGCTATCCTCCATGCTGTCGGCGTCAAGAGCGACACGCGTTACGGACTTATCCCCATAATCAAGGGCACATCCACATATATCGATTCTATCAAGTTTATCAAATCCCTCGGCATCTTCGTGCTGCCGACCGGCGGCGTATCGCTCAAATCCACCGAGGTTCTTGATACCGAAAAGGTCAAGAACGTTCTGGAGCAGGCGAGAAAAGAATTTGACTATATCATCATCGACTCCCCGCCGGCTCATGTTGTTACCGACAGCCTTGTTATCGCGCCTCTTGCAGACGGTATGATCTATAACGTCAGAAGGGACTACGCCAGAACGTCGGAGATCAACAGAACTATCGAGGAGATCAGGGGTACTGATATAGATATCGTTGGCGCTATCTTCACGATGAGCAGCGGCGAAGAGAACAGCAGATATTATAAGAAGAAGGGTTACTTCCGCTACGGCAGATACGGCAGGTACGGCAGTTACTACGGACGCCGCAAGAAGAAGAAGGGCGGCTACGGTTACGGCGGTTACGGCGGCTACGGCTACGGCGGCTATGGCTACGGCGGTTACGGCTACGGCGGCTATGGCTACGGCGGTTACGGCTACGGCGGCTATGGCTACGGTTACGGCTACGGCTACGGAGGAAAACCCGAAAATGAGAACAAAAAAGAGATAGATAAGAAGTAATTCATCTGTTTCACCAAGCTGAAAAGAGCTGCGCACACCTTATGGCCTGCGCGGCTCTTGTTTTGCCGAAAACAGGGGAATTTTAATGAAAATCTTCGAAGAATATTGAATATTTTTCTACAGTATGTTATAATCTTGTTATCAGTTTTACGGGGGCGGTAAAATGAAAAGAATATTGCGCACGGTCTGTATATTCGTGGCTTTTGTCATGGCGCTCGGCGCCATCACTTTTGCTGCCGGTACGCTTACGCTTAAAAACGCGAATTATCCCACGACTATCGAACAGGGGCATACCTTTTCCGTGTACGGTGAGGTCACGTCCTCATATAAGATAAGCTCCGTCACCTGCCGGGTCACAGATACCTCGGGGAACGTTCAGTTCACCAGGACTGTCAATCCGGGCGCTTACTCATATTCCCTGCACGATCTGGACTATTACATGACCTTTTCCAAGCTGAAGGCAGGCTCGTACAGATACAGGGTCAAGGCGTCAGACAGCCAATCCTCCGACGTTGTTCTCCTTGACAAGAGCTTTTCCGTTGTCAGCTCTTCGCCTTCGCTGCAGCTTACCGGGGCAAATTATCCCACGAGCTATGTCGCCGGCAACACCTTCTCGGTCAAGGGTACGATCACGTCCTCACGTATAATTAAATCTGTCACCGCCGGTGCTTATGACGGCAGCGGCAAAGCGATGTTTTCAAAGACCGTCTATCCCGAGGCTTACTCCTATTCCCTGAGCTCGCTTGATTACTATATGACCTTTTCAAAGCTTGCGGCGGGGAGCTACAGATACGTTATAAAGGCGACCGATACTGTAAGCTCCGACGTCAAACTGCTCGACAAGGCTTTTACGGTCACAGAGCCGTCGAGCGGCACGGGCGACATGAACAGCGTGAAATGGGACGTTGCCGACATATCCTACTGGAACGAGATAACGTCGTGGTCGTCTTTTGCAAAGGAGATAGACGGAGTTATACTCAGACTCGGGTACAGAAGCACAGGCAGAAGGACGATCTCAGCCGACACTACATTTTCAAAGTACTATACGTCCGCCGTGGCTCAGGGTCTCCATGTGGGCTGCTATTTTTTCAGCAACGCCCTGAACACGTCTGAGGCCGTTGAGGAAGCGAAGTATGTGCTCAAGGTGCTCAAGGACAACAAATGCAAAATGGATATGCCCATATATATTGACATGGAGACTGATGCTCAGGTCAATCTTACGAGGAGGAAGGCTACGGATATAGCCCGCGCCTTCTGCAATGAAATAAAGAATAACGGGTATTATCCCGGCGTCTACTGCAACACCTCGTTCGCCCGCGATGAGCTCTATGCCTCCGAGCTTGCCGACGTAACGTTCTGGATCGCCCAGTACGCGGCAAAGTGCGCCTATACAGGCAAGTACGGGATGTGGCAGTACAGCGAGTACGGGAGCTATCCGGGGACAAAGGGATATGTCGATAAGAACTACTGCTATTGCGATTATCCATCGTATATAAAGAATAACGGCCTTAACGGCTATCCTGCGCAGGCTCCGAAGGCGAGCTTCTCCGTCAAGACCTCGGGCAGCGTAAAGACGGATACTTCGGCGAATATTATCTACGGTGTGCCGGAGGGTCTGGGCACCGCGGAATTCAGCTCCGCGTATCTGAAATATGAAAATGTGAAAATAACCTATACCGGCGCCGTGAACGGCAAGGTTGCCACGGGTACGGCCGTTAGCGCCGCCGACAGTCAGAAGACAATCGCATCATACACGATATCCGTCAGAGGCGACGTGAACAGTGACGGAGCTGTTAATTCGACGGACGCGCTCAGTATCCTGCAGGCCGTGGTGGGCGGCAAAGCCTTCAACAAGGCTCAGCAGCTCGCGGCGGACTTTGACGGGAACGGCAGTCTGAACTCCAATGACGCCCTCGCCCTGATGGTTTATTTCAACGGAAAAAAACGGATGTGATATTATGAAAACAGGACTGTTCTCCGATACGCATTACTGCGATAAGGAGATTCTGGAACAGAACAGGAAGCCGCGCAGAGCCCTTGAATGTGCTAAAACCGCCGCCTCGGAATTCAAGCGGAACGGGGTCGAAAAGGTCATCTGTCTCGGCGACATGATACACCTTGACGGCGGAATTGCCGAGAGCGTCAGGCATCTTCAGATCATCTCCGATGTGTTCCGCTCGGAGGGCTTCGACTGCTACATCTGTCTCGGCAATCACGACAACGAGGTGCTCAGCCACGAGGACTACCGCCGCATTTCGGGCTTCAAAATCGCGCCCTGTAAAATAGAGACAGAGCGGAGCAGGCTTCTGATGCTCGACGCGAGCTACACCCCGGATTCAAAACCCTATCCGCAGGGGGAGCTGGACTGGACGGTCAGCTTTGTCCCCGATGAACAGCTCGGGTGGCTCGACAGGGAGCTGAATACTCATAAGGATTGCTATATCTTTATTCATCAGAATATAGATACCAACGTGGAGGAGCGTCATATAGTCTCGAACGCCGACGAGATCAATTCCGTCATCGCCGCTCACAAGAATGTGGCTCACGTCTATCAGGGACACTACCATTACGGCGCACGGAGCATTATTAATTCCGTGCCTTATACTACCCTCCGGGCAATGTGCATAGGGGAAGAGAACAACTATATGATAATTGACGTTTAACACAGGTGCAGAGCCGGAAAAACACGGCAAGTGCGGATAATTATATAAAACGGGGCTGTCGCATTTAGCGACAGCCCCATCTGTTGATTCTGTTTTTACCGGGCGCCCCGGTTATTATTTGGCCTTCTTAACCGACGAGGCGGGGATGATATCTCCGCTGTCTGCGGTTATGGTGAAGGTCACGCTGTCGCCCTTGTTGACAAGGATGACGCTCTCGGCCTTTGACGCCGCGACGGAATAATAGCTGTCGGAGGAATCGAGCTTGATGTAATAATAGCTCTCTCCGCCTATAACGGCAGTCCTGATGTCGGTGATAACTCCGGTTACGGTTTTCGCTTCGGTTTTCGCGTCCGAGGAGGGAGTGGTAGTTTCATCAATATCGTCTGTGTCAACCTTGACCTTGATGTTGTTCTTGGCAAGCTCGCTGACGTATTTATCTATACATTCGGTGAGCGTCGCGCCGTTCGCGCCGATGGAGTACTGGCCGACGTTTATCATTGCGTAGCCCTTGACAAGATCGCTCGAATCCTTAAGGGACATGAAATAGGTCGGAACACCGTCGACATTGAGAAGGAGCGGGAAGGATGAGATATACTCATACTGCTGAACAAGACCCTCTGCCGACGACTGCGCCGAGGTCTCCTTTGCGCCGGAGATAACGTAGTATTTCGCTTCCTTGGTTCTCTGATTTACCAGAGCGAAGCCGGTGAGCGATTCATCGTTGGTCAGCGAGGTGACTCCCGTATACATATAAACGTCGTCGTTCATCGCAAGGTATGAATAGCCCTCGGTGGTGGAATAGGTGTTTTTCTGGCCGAGTATGGAGTTCCAGAAGCCGCCCTGATATCTGCCGTAGTAGTTGAACTGCTCTATCAGGAGGTTAGCGGAGTATACGCGGTCGATCCATTCAAGCTCCGGCTTTGTGCGTATATCCTCAATGGAGTATTCGTTGCACTCGCCGTTGACTCCGTCAACGATTATCGCGCCGATGACGTCTGTGCCGCCGAAGAGACCGATGGTCTTGTCAAGCTTTGCGAATATCCAGTAGGGATGACCTGATTCGTCTATCTCAAAGGTTGGCTCGTCGAGAATGTATGTGGGATACTTGAAGCGGACGTGACGCTTGACGTAATGGGCAAAATGATCGGCAGTTGAATACTTTATGCCGCCCTCGACCTCAACAAGCTGAGAATTCTGGGTCGTGGTGTCGATAATAACGTAGGCGGGCAGACCGTTCTTCTGATTGGTCAGCCACTTGATTATATTGGAATATTGCAGCGACGCGACGCGAACCGGCACGTTCTTGTAGTTTATCTGATAATAGTTCGGCTGGACGGTGAACTGGGAGACGAGGCCAAGATTGGAAAGATTTGAGAGTGCTCTCTCCGCCATTACGGCGGTCGTGCTCTCGTCTATCCTCGGGACGCTGTTGAAGTCCGTTTCCGTGACCTCGGATGAGAAATCGCCGGTATTTACGTCAATGATCTTCGCATAGCTCGATGCGCGGAAGAACACCGAAGAAATGATGTAGCCGATAACAAGAACAGCCAACAAAACGCCGATGATGATCTTCGGCACCAGTGAGGATTTTTTTGCATAGGGCGCGTAATCGGGGGTGCGCAGTGCGCCGCTTGTGATATAATTAATTCCGCAGTAGAATGCCGCGATAAGACCGAAAAACAGGTACATTGTGACGGATTTAAAATTGAAAACGGGAAGCATAAAATAGTAGAGGATCAAACCGAATACCACGCTGAGTATGAGGTTGATCGCTATTTTAAGTCCTTTCTTTTCCGGCGGGATAAGCACACCCGTCTTTTTATCGGGACCCTTGCCCGAACCGGAACCGGTAAAATCGACCTTTATCGGATCCATTGTATCATCTCCTGAATTCTGATTTCGCATTTGTAAATGCGATCGCAATAATTATAACTTAAACCTTGCAAAAATACAAGTGCTAAAAAATGATTGTTTGCGCGAATACGGTGAAATTTATAATTTGTTATTAAAAAGTTAACATTTACATACCTTGATAAAAGGGCTTCTATGAGATATAATTGTTTTTGTAATCAACTGTCGAATTATAAGAAGGTGAGCCGATGGAAAATAACTACAATTCGGGATATGAAAACGTTAACGAAAACTACGGGCCGGGCAGCCCAAACTATTATCAGAATCTTTACAATATGTTCGGCGGCTACAATCCAGTGCTTGACAAGAGGATGAAAAACCTTACAAGACTCAGTATGCTTGCGGGGTGCGGTGTCGTCGGCTTTATAATACTTCAGTATTGTGTCGCGATGCTTTTGAATGTCACCGGGCTTTACAACGCCTACGCCGACAGTGCGATTATACAGTATGCGTTTGACGCGTTTGCGTCGACAGTATATATCATGATACCCTTCTCGGTGGTCTACGCCATGTACAGACCCAGGGAAAAAACTCTGGGCACGATATATGAGGCTCCCAAGAGCCCGCAGACGTTTATTCTCGCTGTGTTTGCCGGTCTTATGGTATGCTTCGTCGGCGATTATCTGACCTCATATATTTCTCAGGCGGCGTCCGTTGTCGGTATGGAATTCTCTCAGGCGGACACCCCAATGCCCGAGACTTTATCCGAATGCTTCCTATATTTTGTTGCCTTTGCGGTTGTGCCTGCCCTGGTCGAGGAGTTCGCTTTCCGCGGGGTGGTTATGCAGCCGCTCAGAAAATACGGCGACTGGTTCGCGATCATAATGTCGTCGGCATTCTTTGCTCTGCTCCACGGCAATATGGTTCAGATACCCTTTGCGTTCGTCGCCGGTATGGCGCTCGGCTTCTTCCGTATCAAGACGGGGAGCATTTGGACTTCGGTCGTTATCCATTTCTTCAACAACGCCATATCGGTCGTGGCTTCTATTTATTATAACAATCATCCGGACGCTTCCGAGCTGCCGTATTACGTCATATTCGGCGCGATTTTTGTCATCGGTCTGTTTGCGCTCATACTGATTGTGAAATCAGGCGGCTACAGGCTGAGGAAGGATCGCTCCGGGCTCGATTTGAAAATAAGGACGGCAGGCTATCTCGCCACGCCTACGACGATATTCCTGCTCGGGTATGCATTCTTCACTTCAATGGCTTATACCAGGATAACCAGGCCGGCAGGATTTTTGATTTGCATTGCCGTCGCCGCCGCAGTGGGATTTCTCCTGCTGCGCGGAATAGGTCTCATCAGGAACGACAACAGAATATCCTACGGCGGCCAATACAAGCTTTCAAGGGTTCTGGCGGTGCTGTATATGATCTTTGCCGTCGGAACGGTCGGAGTATTTATGGGAGGAGCTGCCGGTTACTGATATGGATGATGAAATCTATATGAGGGAGGCTCTGCGTCTTGCGGACGAGGCAGCCGACAGGGGAGAGGTCCCGGTCGGAGCGGTGGTGGTCTGCGGCGGCAGAATAGTCGGCAGAGGCAGTAATTCCCGTGAAAAGGATAAAAACGCTCTTGCCCATGCGGAGCTTGAGGCGATCGGCGAGGCGTGCAGAACGCTCGGCGGCTGGCGGCTGTGGCAGTGCGATATGTACGTCACCCTCGAGCCCTGCCCGATGTGTGCCGGGGCGATAATCAACAGCCGCATAAAAAGACTCGTCTACGGCGCCGCCGATCCCAAGGCAGGCTCCTGCTCAAGCGTGACGGATCTTTTTGCCCTGCCGTACAATCACCGTCCCGAGGTCGTGCGCGGCTTTATGGAGGACGAGTGCGCGCAGAGACTCAGCGAATTCTTCAAAAGGCTGAGAGCGTCAAAAAAATAAACCCTCAATAAAGGGATCAATAACAAAACAAGCCCTGTCCAAATCGAACGGGGCTTGTTTTTGTGCTGTGCGATTTGTTATCTGCCGATAATCGCAGAAGCGATTTTGAAGATGAATACGGTGATCCTTGTCAGAACATTAAAGACGGCGTCCGCGGGAGTTTCCTGCATATCCTCTACCGGGATAAGGGTATTATCCGCATAGCTGTATTTCAAAAACTGGGGATATTTAGCGTCGCTGAAAACAGTGAGCTGCTTCTCCGAGGCAGACAGGGTGATTATAAGATCGGTGCCTGAGCCGTAGGGATAATCGACGTGGCCCATGTCGCGGATGAACCATGTGGACTCCGGGAACATACAGGTGGACGCGTCTATCTGTCCGTCGGCGCTCAGGTGGTTGTGGCCGCAGTCTACCGCCTGAACGTAGTCGCTGCCGAGGGTCTCGCCGAGGTCGGCGCATACGGCGCCGCCGCTGGCGTAGGTGACGTCGATAAGGTAGTCGTTGTTGCTCGTCGAGGATACCTCGGAGACGGGGAGTCCCTGCATATTGTACTGAGCTGTCAGGTAGATGTTAGTGTCGGCGGAGGCCGCTTTGAGCAGATTTTCTGCTTTTTGCTGAACGTTGTAGTGATACTCGTCGGCGCGCTTGATCAGAGCCGCGTTGACGTTTTCATCCAGCATCCATTCCTTGGCGTCCTCGTAGCTCTTGCCGTCTACAAGCGCCCAGAGGCCGGGCATATGTCCGAACACGGGGGTTATGAATTCGTCATACAGTCTCTTTTTGAGGCTTAGCTGCATATCGTTCGCGAACTTTTCAAGGGCGCCGTTCACTCCCGAAAGATTCAGGAGCTCATTAATATATTCCATAAGACCCTCAAGCGTGTTGTTGCGCGTGAGCTGGGCAAGACGCTTCATAAGCCCGTCCATGCTCAGATCCATGTCGGCGGTGAAAAGGCTGCTCAGAGAGGTCGTGCCCTGAAACGCCGTGGAGCAAAGAGCAATGGAGTCGAGGTCGGCACTGCCGTATTTGTAAAGGTAAGAGCAGACTACCGTTCCGCCCATGCTGTAAGCGGCGAGGGCTATTCTGCCGCAGCTCGTCTCCTCCTTGACCGATTCTATAAAATCGTGGAGCTTCTCCGCGTGGTCGAGCGGATCGAGTCTCCAGTCGTAGTTGAAGAAGAAGGTGTTCTCCGCACCGAATTTTTCTATGCCGGCGCGCACAAGAGCAAACTCATCCTGATCCTTGTCTTCAAAGGTTATGCCGTTCTTCGCCATTGAGCCGTGGATCTCGGTCGTAACAACATCGCACACGGAGTTGCCGTTGTTGTCGCACTCGAGCTTGGAAAAATACAGCCTGAGCGGAGCGAGTATTCCGTTGCCGAGAGCCTCATAGTCCCTGTCGATGATATATTTCAGGGTGGGGCCGGTGACGCTCAGAACCATTTTCGCCGTATCCTCGCCGGAGGGAGGGAAGGCGTTGCTGCCGTCCGCGAGCTTCAGCGGGAATGTGTTCATTCCGCTTACAACAATGAAGGCGGTCTTTTCACCTGCGGCAAAGGCGGGTACTGCCGCAGACAGGGCGAGCACAAGACAAAGAATAACGCTCAGTATTTTAAGTGCTGTCTTTTTCATGGTTACATCTCCAAAAATTTTTATATTCGCTTTATGGCGTTTTATTGATCCTGATTATCTCCTGCGGAGTCGGAGTCACTGCCCCTGCTCTCCTTATTCTCCCTGTATTCGCTGTACCTTTCGGCAATTGCGTCTTTTTTGTCCTTGATATACCTGATTATTTTTTTCGAGCCCGTCCTCTGTGAGCCATCTTCACGGATGATGACCTTTGAGACCTGCTTGTACACCGGCAGATCCTTGCAGGCGTTCTTAATGCTTTTGAACACCTCGCCCGGGGTCTTTTTTTCTTTCAGATAGACCTCGGCGGTCAGCGAGCTTTCGTTCCCGTCCGTGTCATCGTCTCCGCTGACGACAACATCGTCAACATAGTCGATGTCGCGGATACATTCCTCTATCTCCTCAGGGTAGACGTTTTTGCCGTCTTTGAGGACTATCACGTTTTTCTTTCTGCCGGAGATGATGAGCTGACCGTTATCGTTGATATAGCCGTAATCGCCGGTACAGAACCATCCGTCCCTGATGATATCGGACGTCAGCACAGGGCGCTTGTAATAGCCTGTCGTCACGATGTCGCCCTTGACGCAGATCTCTCCGATGCCGTCGTCGTTGGGCTTGTCGATACGCCATTCAATACCGGGGAGGCTTTTCCCGGCCGTCCGGAAATCGTTGTACAGATCGTGGCTGGCGCAGACAAGAGGGGAGCACTCCGTGATGCCGTAGCCGTTTATCAGATCAAGACCGATATCGTCAAAGAACTTTGCGACCTCGGGCTTTATCGGTGCGCCGCCACAGACTATCTTTTTGAGCCTTCCGCCGAATTCCTCAAGAATAAAGCCGAACATTTCCCGGCGGTTGTCTATACCCTTTGCGCGCAGAGCGTTGCTTTCTTCAACAAGCTTGTTGAACTGCTCCTCCATGCCCTGCTTTTTGATTTTTTTGTTTATACGTTTATACATGGATTCGGCTATCGCAGGAACCACGTACATATGCGACGGCTTGTAGAGCACCATGTTTTTCAGCGTGGCGGTAAGCTTGTCGTTTATACTGAGGGTGGAATGGTTATGGAACGATACGAGCACGTCGCTGACCGCCTCATAGGTGTGGTGGTAGGACAGCAGGGAAAGCTCAGAATCATATTCGGTGGAGACAGTCAGATCGTAGTATACGCCGGACACTATGTTGTGCTCGGTGAGCATAACGCCCTTGGCGGCTCCTGCGGCGCCTGAAGAGTATATGATAAGCTTAAGCCCGTCCGGGTCGGGAGCGCGGTCAAGGAACCCGGCCTTGTCGGCATATTTGCCGTTCATAAGAGCCGAATCGAAGGAGAGGAAGCTTCCGTCTTTCTCGGTACGGTCAAAGCCTATAAAGTATTTGACTCCGCCGAGCTTGTCCGCGTTTTTGCGGAACAGCTCCTCATATTTTACGTCGTAAAAAATCACGGTGGAATCGCTGTCGCGGATAACGTTCAGGATCTCGGCGTCGGAAAGCTCTCTGTCAACGGGGACAAAGACGCCGCCGCTGCGGAGCACGGCCATATAGGCAAGAATCCATTTGTATGAATTTTCTCCGATACAGGCAATGTGCTCCGAGGCTATCCCTTTATCGCACAGGAAAGCGCCGAGCTGGGCGACCTCATCGGAAAATACGGAGAAGGTGACCTCGCGAATATTGTCACCCGCCTTGTACTTGTATGCGATCTTGTCTCCGGCCTGAGTTACTGCGAGCTCCATCATCTCTTTTATTGAGGCGACAGGCTGAACCTCGCGATTTTGATATTTGCTGTTCTTCATTGGTAATCACCTTGTTATTATACGATTCACACAAAATTATCGCATTTGAGCCATTGTTTGTCAATAGAAATTAATGAACTTTGTGTTAATTTCAGGACGTTTTATTGATTTTTCAAATAGACTATGCTAACATTTTTACCGGGTGGTGACAGCTTTGTCTAAAATAGGATTGGTAGTTGAGGGCGGAGGTATGCGCGGGATTTATGGCTGCGGAGTTCTTGACGCATTTTTACAGGCCGGTATCACATTTCCGTACAATATAGGCGTCTCGGCCGGGGCGGCGAACGTTGCATCCTTTGTGGCGCGGCAGGAGAGAAGGAATTACAGGTTTTACACCCAATATGCTTTTGACGAGAGATATCTGAGCCTCAGAAATTATGTACGTACCCGCTCGATTTTCGGTATGGATTTTATATATGATGAGCTGACGGATATCGTCGACCCTCTGGATTACAAAAAAATGCTCAGCCCCGATAACGAGATGGTTGTTGTGGCGACCGATGCTGTGACAGCTATGCCTGAATATTTCACCAAGGAGGACATAAGAAAGGAACGCGGAGGCGTGTTTAAGGCCTCATGCGCCATCCCTGCTATGTGTGAGCCGATAGAGATAGACGGCAGGCTGTATTTCGACGGCGGGGTCTCGGATTCGATCCCCTACAAAAAAGCCTTCGACGACGGCTGCGAAAAGGTAGTCGCTCTGCTGACAAGACCGCGCGGCTTTGTAAAAAGGAAGGAGTCCGCAAGGCCGGTATATTCGGAGATGCTCAGGGATTACCCGCAGATAGTCAGGGCGCTTGACCGCAGACATATAAGGTATAATAATGCTCTGCAGAGCTTGTATTCACTTGAAAAGCAGGGTAAGGCTCTGGTTTTCTGCCCGGGAGAAACGATGGGCGTCAGAATGCTTACAAGGAATAAATCGAGCCTTGATGCGTTGTATGAGCTCGGATTGACCGAGAGCAAGGCGAGAATGCGTGAAATAATCGGCTTTATGTCCCGGTGAAAAACGCCGAAAAAGGAATTACGGGTTACAGAAAGCCCGGGATCTGCTCCTTAACCACCGTTTTTTTGATCAGTCTTCACTGAAAGCGACGGCCGATTTAGAATATTTTTACAAATATGCTTGACAATATATATGCAATGGTGATAAAATATATCGCATTGATAAAATGCTCCAGTGTGTGCCGAGACGGGTTCAGTGTCGGAAAACACGGTGCATTATCAAAAAATTATGAAAGGAGATGTAATATTGCCTACCTTTAATCAACTGGTTAAAAACGGCAGGAAGACAAGCGAGAAGAAAGCAAAGGCTCCCGCTCTTCTTAAGGGTCTCAATTCCAAGAAGAATATTGTTACCGATCAGAATTCCCCCCAGAAGCGCGGCGTGTGCACGGCTGTCAAGACAGCTACGCCCAAAAAGCCCAATTCTGCTCTTCGCAAGATCGCGAGAGTGCGTCTTACAAACGGAATCGAAGTTTCTTCATACATTCCGGGCGTAGGTCACAATCTTCAGGAACACAGCGTTGTTCTTATCCGCGGCGGTCGTGTTAAGGATCTTCCCGGTGTCCGTTACCACATCATCCGTGGCACGCTTGATACTCAGGGCGTCAGCGGAAGAATGCAGGCGCGTTCGAAGTACGGCGCAAAGCGCCCGAAGGCTGCCAAAAACTAATTCCCGCTTCAGTGGAAATTTTCAGACAGAATCTTCTTGCAGGCTGCGCGGTAGTCGGGTACACCGCGTAACAATGTGAGAGTATATATATAATATGTATGTGCTTCTCCATTGGCGCCACAGGGTTTTGTCACTTGAGTACCTATGATATCATTAATATGAAGGAGGGAAGCGAAGTGCCAAGAAGAGGCCAGATAGCAAAACGTGATGTTTTGCCAGATCCGCTTTACAATTCAAAGTTGGTAACAAGACTTATCAACAATGTTATGTATGATGGTAAGAAGGGCGTTGCTCAGAAAATCGTTTATGACGCTTTCGACATCATAAAGGAGAAGACAAATAAGGATCCCGTTGAGGTTTTTGAAGCCGCAATGGAGAACGTAATGCCTGTACTTGAGGTAAAGGCTCGCCGTGTCGGCGGCGCCACCTATCAGGTTCCCATCGAGGTTCGTCCTGACAGACGTCAGACGCTCGGACTCAGATGGATCACATCCTATTCACGTCTTCGTTCGGAGAGAACAATGAAAGAGCGCCTTGCAAATGAGATCATGGACGCTGTCAACGAGACAGGTTCGTCATTCAAGAAGCGCGAAGATACACACAAGATGGCAGAAGCCAACAAGGCTTTTGCACATTTCAGATGGTAATCTTCCTTTTTCAGCTTAGTTTTGTTTTTAACGGAGGTTTATAATGGGAAGACAAGTACCACTGGAATTGACCAGAAATATCGGTATCATGGCTCACATCGATGCCGGTAAAACAACTACAACAGAACGTATCCTTTTCTATACCGGTATCAACCACAAGATCGGCGAGACCCACGACGGTACGGCGACGATGGACTGGATGGCTCAGGAGCAGGAGCGCGGTATCACGATCACTTCGGCCGCCACCACCTGTTTTTGGAAGGATCATCGAATAAACATTATCGACACCCCCGGTCACGTTGACTTTACGGTTGAGGTTGAGCGCTCTCTGCGTGTGCTTGACGGATCCGTTACCGTTTTGTGCGCAAAGGGCGGCGTTGAGCCGCAGTCTGAGACAGTCTGGCGTCAGGCCGACAAGTATCAGGTTCCGCGTATGGTTTACGTCAATAAGATGGATATTATGGGAGCCGACTTCTATAATGTTATCGATATGATGAAGGAACGTCTTAAATGCAACGCAGTGCCGATCCAGCTCCCGATAGGTTCCGAGTCGGATTTCAGGGGAATAATCGACCTGATAAAGATGGAAGCCGAGGTCTATTATGATGACAAGGGCCTCGACGTCCGCAAGGAACCCATTCCCGACGATATGATCGAGAAGGCGCAGAGCTACCGCGACGCCCTTATCGAATCCGTTGCAGAGCAGGACGACGCTCTTATGGAGAAGTTCTTCAACGGTGAGGAGCTTACAGAGGACGAGATCAAGATGTGCATCAGGAAGGCCACTATAGCCAACGATATGGTTCCCGTATGCTGCGGCACATCCTACCGCAATAAGGGCGTGCAGATGCTGCTTGACAACATAGTCGACTTTATGCCCGCTCCCACGGACGTTCCCGCCATCAGAGGCACCAACCCGGATACGGGTGATGAAGAGGAACGCCATTCTTCGGATTCCGAGCCTTTCTCCGCTCTCGCGTTCAAGATCGCGACCGATCCCTACGTCGGAAAGCTCTGCTTCTTCCGCGTTTATTCGGGTACGGCAAAGGCAGGAACAACGGTTTACAATTCCGTCAAGGATAATGACGAGCGTCTGGGACGTATTCTTCAGATGCACGCCAACCACAGACAGGATATCGAGGAGGTCTACGCCGGAGATATCGCCGCCGCAGTCGGTCTTAAAAACACCACGACGGGCGACACTCTTTGCGATGAGAAGCACCCCGTTATTCTTGAATCTATGGAGTTCCCGGAGCCGGTTATCCGCGTAGCTATCGAGCCCAAGACCAAAGCCGGTCAGGAGAAGATGGGCATTGCCCTTCAGAAGCTTGCCGAGGAGGATCCCACGTTCAGATGCTATACGGATGAGGAGACGGGTCAGACCATAATCGCCGGTATGGGCGAGCTTCACCTGGAGATCATCGTTGACAGAATGCTGCGTGAATTCAAGGTGGAGGCAAATATAGGCAAGCC
>JAFSXA010000049.1 GCA_017450135.1 Clostridia bacterium
CTCCCAGGCGACGCTCAGAATCGTCAAGGTGTTCTGGGGTCTGGATTCCGCCCTTGCCTACAAGAGGCACTTCCCCGCGATAAACTGGCTGAACAGCTATTCGCTGTATACAGACCTGCTTTCAAAATGGTATAAGGAGAACGCGGATGAGCAGTGGATGGCGCTGCGTGGCAGACTGATGAATATGCTCCAGCAGGAGGCTGAGCTCGACGAGATTGTAAAGCTCGTCGGTATGGACGCTCTGTCCCCGGGCGACAGGCTGAAGATGGAGACGGCGAGATCCATCCGCGAGGATTTCCTCCAGCAGGATTCCTTTGACGACACGGACACCCATGCAAGCCTCCACAAGCAGTTCAGGATGATGCAGCTCGTGCTCAGCTACTATGATATATGCTCCCACGCTCTGAGTCAGAAGGCGTCGATAGACCTTCTGGCGGAGATACCCTCCAGGGAGGCGATAGGCAGATTCAAATTTGTGCCTGAAAAAGAGGTAGACGCCAGGTTTGACGAGATAACCCGTGCCATGAACAACGAGGTCAAGGACGTCATAGGAAGGAGTGAGGACTGATGCCGAGAGAGTACAGAACCATCGAAGAGGTAGCAGGTCCCCTTATGCTCATAAAGGAGGTAAGCGGAGTTGCCTACAACGAGCTCGGCGAGATCGAGCTTGAAAACGGCGAAAAGCGCCGCTGCCGCGTCCTTGAGATCAACGGCAGCAACGCCCTTGTGCAGCTTTTCGAGGCTTCCACGGGCATCAATCTTTCCAACAGCAAGGTTCGTTTCCTCGGCAGGCAGATGGAGCTCCCGGTTTCCCCGGATATGCTCGGCAGAGTCTTTGACGGACTCGGCAGGCCTATCGACGACGGCCCGGAGATCATCCCGGAGTTGCGGCTTGACGTCAACGGCAAGCCGATGAACCCGGCGGCGAGGAAGTACCCGCAGGAGTTTATTCAGACCGGCGTCTCCGCCATTGACGGACTGAACACCCTTGTAAGAGGGCAGAAGCTGCCGATCTTCTCCGCGAGCGGATTGCCGCACGCCCAGCTTGCCGCTCAGATAGCGCGTCAGGCGAAGGTGCTCGGCACAAACGAAAAATTCGCCGTCGTATTCGCTGCGATGGGCATAACCTTTGAGGAGTCAAATTTCTTTGTAGATTCCTTCCGCGAGTCCGGCGCGCTGGACAGAACGGTGCTCTTTATAAATCTTGCAAGCGACCCGGCTATCGAGAGGATCGCCACCCCGAAGATGGCGCTGACCGCCGCGGAATATCTTGCGTTTGAAAAGGATATGCACGTTCTGGTGATCCTGACGGATATCACCAATTACGCCGACGCACTGCGCGAGGTTTCCGCCGCGCGCAAGGAGGTCCCGGGCAGAAGAGGCTATCCCGGATATATGTACACCGATCTTGCCTCGATGTATGAGAGAGCCGGCAGGCAGAACGGCAAGCCCGGCAGCATCACGATGATACCGATTCTCTCCATGCCCGAGGACGACAAGACCCACCCGATCCCCGACCTCACGGGCTATATCACCGAGGGACAGATCATCCTCTCGCGTGAGCTCAACAGGAAGGGTATAAATCCGCCGATAGACGTGCTTCCCTCGCTCTCACGACTCAAGGACAAGGGTATCGGCGAGGGCAAGACGAGGGCGGATCACGCCAACACGATGAACCAGCTCTTCTCCGCCTACGCCAGAGGCAAGGACGCCAAGGAGCTCATGGTCATCCTCGGCGAGGACGCCCTGACGGATATCGACAGGAAGTATGCGGACTTTTCCGAAGCGTTTGAGAGGGAATACGTCTCCCAGGGCTACGAGACCGACAGGTCTATCGAGGAAACTCTCTCGATCGGCTGGAAGCTCCTGCGTATGCTCCCGAGGAGCGAGCTCAAGAGGATCAAGGATAAATTCTTAGATATGTATTACGATGCGTAAGGCGGTGACCTGATGGCTGTTCTGAATGTCAACCCCACAAGGATGGAAATGACTAACCTCAAGCGGAAGCTGAACACCGCGCGCAAGGGGCACAAGCTGCTCAAGGACAAGCGCGACGAGCTCATGCAGCAGTTTATGGGTCTTATCAAGGAGAATAAGAGCCTGCGCGAGGAGGTCGAGGCTGCCGTTATGCAGTCCAACCGTCACATGGCGGTCGCGCGCAGCGTCATGCAGAACGAGATACTCGACGTGGCGCTGATGCTGCCCAAGCAGAATATGTCGCTTGAAATCGAGGAAAAGAACGTGATGAGCGTCATCATCCCCGGCTACAAGGTCAGCTACAAAACGGGGAACCCGATGGATATTTACTCATACGGCTACGCCTACACCTCAGCCGATATGGACGACGCGATACTTGCCCTCTCCGAGGTGTTGCCGAAGCTGATAAGGCTCGCCGAGGTCGAAAAATCCTGCCAGCTCATGGCAACGGAGATCGAAAAGACGCGCCGCAGGGTCAACGCGCTCGAGCACGTCATGATACCGAGGTATGAGGAGACGATAAAGTATATTTCAATGAAGCTTGATGAGAACGAGCGCAGCACCACCACAAGGCTGATGAAGGTCAAGGACATGATGCTTGCAGAAGCTCACGGCTACGAGACGTATTAAAAAACGCCTCTGAAAATTTAATTGAGATTTAAAAGCCTTCGGCTCGCTTCAACGGCGCAGCCGGGGGCTTTTTTGCAAATTTTTCGCTCTTCACGGAATTTTGTGGTATAGTAATCAGATGCCCCAAAAAGAGCCTCCCCTTGAAGCAAGGGGAGGTGGCACGCCGCAGGCGTGACGTAGTACCCTGTAACACCTAAAACTTTGCAAGCATTACTACGTCTGATTTCGCTGAACTGCGTCTTTGAACTTGACAGGCGTCAGCCTGCCTGC
>JAFSXA010000007.1 GCA_017450135.1 Clostridia bacterium
CTTTCTCTGACCCGAAGCTGTACAAAGGTACTGCGAGAGGGCAGAAAAGCGGCGAATTTGCAATAGTATTATTCTAAGATTTTCACAGATTATTTGTGTGATTCTTAAACCTGTATTTGTCAATTTATACGGGAGGGCGTGCTACGCCCGATGACAGTAAGCATTGCCGATATTTTGTCTATTGCAAATGGTCTTGCGCCTTTATCGACAGTCTGAGGCGCAGGAATCCACTTCCTGCGCCTCAGTAATTGACTTATGCATTGCCGGTATCATGTTTATACGTTATTCTACCATGAGGCCGCAGACCATATTGCTCAGCTCGACCGGATCGTCCACCGAGAGCCCCTCAATAAGTCTCGCCTGGGCGTAGAGTATCTTCGCGTACTTCGCCGCCCTGTCCTTATCCTCCTCATAGAGCTTTTCAAGCTTAACGGCTATGGGGTGAGACGCATTGATCTCAAGCACGATATTCGCCTTGACCTTCTGCTCGTTCTGAGGGATGGAGTTGATGACCTTCTCCATCTCGAGGGAGATCTCGCCCTCGGTCGTCAGGCAGACCGGATGGTTTTTGAGCTTATCCGTGAATCTGACCGCCGTAATCCCCTCGCCTATCGAATCCCTGAGGTAGTCGAGCAGAGCCTTACCGGTCTCGTTTTTCTTTTTGAGCTCCTCCTTCTCCTCCTCGCTGCCGAGGTCGATATCGTCCGTGCAGATGTTGGCAAACTTTTTGCCCTCGAACTCATTGAGCACACGGATGGCAAATTCATCCACATTTTCGGTGAAGTAGAGTATCTCAAATCCCTTTTCCCTGACCGCCTCGGTCTGCGGAAGCATATCTATCTTATCTACAGTCTCGCCGCAGGCATAGTAGATTGTGTCCTGGGACTCCTTCATTCGCCCGACGTATTCCTTGAGCGTAACGTACTTCTTTTCATTGGACGAGCAGAACATTATCAGATCGCTCAAAACGTCATTTTTGGCGCCGAAGCTGTTGTAAATGCCGAATTTCATCTGCGTGCCGAACGCCTTGTAAACGGTCTCATAGGTGGCTCTCGAGTCCTTCATGAGCTTGAGCAGCTCTGAGTGGATCTTCTTTTCAAGGCTCTTGGCTATGAGCTTCAGCTGGGCGTCGTGCTGGAGCATCTCCCTGGAGATATTCAGCGAAAGATCCTCGCTGTCCACAATACCCTTGACAAAGCTGAAATAGTCGGGAAGCAGATCGGCGCACTTGTCCATTATCATAACGCCGTTTGAATAGAGCTGCAGACCTTTTTCGTAATTCTTGGTGTAATAATCAAAGGGAACGCGGCGCGGGATAAAGAGCAGCGCGCTGTATGCGACCTGGCCCTCCATATTAGCGTGGATCACCTTGGCGGGCTCCTCGTAATCGAAGAACTTATCCTTATAGAAATTGCTGTACTCGTCTGCCGTGACCTCGTTCCTGTTCTTTTTCCAGATGGGCACCATGGAATTCAGAACGGCAGTTTCAGTGACCGTCTCGTATTCGTCCTCCGAGCCCTCCTTGAGCCTTCTGTGCTCACAGTCCATCTTTATCGGGTAGCGGATATAATCGGAATACTTCCTGACAAGCTCCCTTATCCTGCCCTCTTCAAGGAACCGGGAGTAGTCGTCGTCCTCGGTATCCTCCTTGAGGAAGAGCTTTATGACCGTTCCGCTGCCCTCCATCTCACAGGGCTCGACCGTGTAGCCGTCCGCGCCCTCCGACGTCCACTTGTTGGCCGTGTCGGCGCCGAAAGCCTTTGAGACCACCTCTATCCTGTCGCTGACCATGAAGGCCGAATAGAAGCCGACTCCGAACTGGCCGATGATGTCCACGTCCTCCGGCTTTTCTTCGTCGCCGTTTTCGTTCTTAAAATCGAAGGAACCGCTCTTAGCTATGGTTCCGAGGTTGTTTTCCAGCTCATCCGCCGTCATACCGATACCGTTGTCGGACACGGTGAGGGTGCGGTTCTCCCTGTCGGGAGTGATAAAGACAAACAGATCGCTGCGGTTGAGGGCAAGATTGTTCTGAAGCGAATGGAAATACAGCTTGTCCATGGCGTCGCTCGCATTCGATATCAGCTCACGCAGAAAAATCTCCTTGTGAGTGTAGATGGAGTTGATCATCATATCGAGCAGCTTTTTCGATTCGGCCTTGAACTGTTTCTTTCTCATATATATCACCTTGTCGTAAATGAAATTTAGCACTCTAATTCGTAGAGTGCTAAATCATTATAACGCTTTATTCAGGTTATTTCAAGTGCTTTTGCCGAGAATTAACAAATTTGTAATATTTGTCAGGAGAGCTTATGGATGAACAGGCCGCTGAGCAGCTTAGGCTCAAACCATGTTGATTTCGGCGGCATGATCTTGCCCGCGTCGGCTATGTCCATAAGATCCTCAAGCGTGGTCGGATACATCGAAAAGGCTATTCTCATATCCTCGTTGACCCTTTTTTCAAGCTCGCTGAGTCCCCTGATACCGCCGATAAAATCTATCCTCTTGTCCGTCCTGGGGTCGTCTATGCCGAAGATCGGGCCTATTGCATTCTTCTGAAGGATGGAAACGTCCAGCCTGTCGACGGGATCGTTCTCGTCAAACGTGCCGCTCTTCGCGGTCAGCCTGTACCACTCGCCGTCGAGCAGCATTCCGAAGGTGTGCTTCTTCTCCGGCCTGTAAGCCTCTTTGCCAACCGGCTCTATATCGAAGGAGGCTGACATCCTATGCTTGAATTCCTCAACCGAATAACCGTTGAGATCGGCAATGACGCGGTTGTAGTCCATGATCTCGAGCTCATCGACCGGGAACAGCACGGCAAGGAAGAAATTGAACTCCTCCGTTCCGTCGTAACCGGGGTTCTGCTCACGGCGCATTTTACCGACCTTGACCGCGGAAGCCGCCCTGTGGTGGCCGTCGGCAATATAGAGATAATCAACCGAAGCGAAGCAGCCGGTGAGCTTTTCAATGACCGAAGCGTCGTCTATGACCCAAACCGTGTTCTGCACTCCGTCGGAAACAAAATCGTAAACCGGCTCATGGGAGTCCTTCCACCGGCCTACAAGACCGGCGATCTCTTCATTCTTGCGGTAGGTCAGGAAGATGGGGCCTGTGTTGGCGTCACAGTAATCAACGTGATTGATCCTGTCCGCCTCCTTGTCGGCTCTGGTGAGCTCATGCTTTTTGATAATATTATTGATATAGTCGTCAATGGACGCGCAGCCGACAAGACCGGTCTGGCTTCTTCCGTTCATTATCTGACGGTATATATACACGCAGGGCTCTTTATCCTGGATGCAGATCCCGTCCTCAGAGAGCTTGTCGAGGTTCTCCCTGGCCTTGAGATAAACCTTCCTGTCATAGAGATCGACGGATCTGTCGAGGTCGACCTCCGCCTTGTCAACATGGATGAACGAGTAGGGATTGTCCTTGACAAGCTCCCTCGCCTCGTCGCTGTTCATAACGTCATAGGGCAAAGCCGCGACCCTTTCCGCCATCTCAGGCACGGGCCTAACCGCACTGAACGGTCTGAATACCGCCATATTAATTCTCCTTTCGGTTTATAAGCTGTAATGATTTTACAATAAGCTCCCGTATTTGTCAATTACTGCTATGAAAAAAAGACCGCGCGTCGGCGGTCTTGAATATAATATTATTCTTCTTCTATGCCAAGGAGCCAGTTGACGCTGACGTCAAGAGCCTGGGCGATCGCCTTGAGCTCGTAATCCGTAACTCCTCTGAGCTGACCCTCTAACTTTGAAAGACCAGAAGCGTTGAGGTCGATTCCTCTAATCTGAAGCTGAGTAAGAAGATCCTTCTGCTTCAGTCCTATTTCCTTCCTCTTCATCTCAACCTTAGCACCCACAATGTTCATGTCGCCGAGTGCCTGTTTTCTTATTCTCATAAGTTTAAGCCTCCAAAAATTCAAAATTCATATTAAATTTTATATCTTATTTTAACATATTAATTTCATATTAGCAATAGTAAGCTTTATAAAATAACATTTTTTTAGATAATGACCGTTTAACATCAGACGCAGCATTGATTTTTTATATATATTAACAAAAATATGAACATAATCGACATATTAATACTAAATAATATTTGTAATCGCATGAAACTTCGTCCTTCAAACACACTGCCGCCATTGAAAAAGCCGGGCGGCGGTGTTATAATAAGTAAAAATAATTCGGGACGGTGGAAAAATGAACGACTTGAAAAACAGAAATCTTACAATGCTCACTGATTTTTATGAGATCACCATGGCAAACGGATATCTGCTCAACGGCAAGGGCAATACGCTCACCCAGTTTGATATGTTCTTCCGTGAGGTGCCCGACAACGGCGGCTTCGCCATAATGGCCGGAGTCGAACAGCTTGCGGAGTACCTTGACAACCTGAGCTTTACCGCGGACGATATCGACTACCTGCGCAAATGCGGCTTCTGCGATGAGTTTCTGGAATACCTTGAGGGCTTTGAGTTCAAATGTGACGTCAGTTGTGTACCCGAGGGCACGCCGATCTTTCCGAGGGAACCGATAGTTACGGTTAAGGGCCCCGCAATGCAGGCCCAGTTCATCGAGACCATGGTCCTGCTCGCAATAAACCATCAGAGCCTGATCGCGACCAAGGCCAACAGGATAGTCCGCGCAGCTCAGGGCAGGCCGATAATGGAATTCGGCTCCAGACGCGCGCAGGGCTTCGACGGGGCTGTGTACGGAGCGAGAGCGGCGTATATCGCAGGCTGTGCGGGTACCGCCTGCACCATAACGGACAGAGAGTTCGGTGTCCCCGCCCTGGGCACCATGGCTCA
>JAFSXA010000050.1 GCA_017450135.1 Clostridia bacterium
CCGCCCCCGGCGTTCCGTTATCGGAAGTTTTATAAAAACACAAGGAACCGTCCCCTGTGTTTTCAGTGCCGACGGCGAGGGAATGTAGGGGTCGACGACCTCGGCGACCCTTAAAAACACAGCAGAATCTTACGGGCTGCCGAGGGCGAACCGCCGAAGCGCGTCCGGTGGACGATGAAGCGAGGCGGTGAGGTGAAAAAACAGGGAGAATCACGAAGCGCTCCAAGCGAGTGAGGCGACCATGTTTTTGAGGGAACGTCAGCCCCTACACCCGATTATAGTAAACATTGCCGATATTTTGTTAATTTTTCTATTGCAAATGGTCTTGCGACTTTATCGACAGTCTGAGGGCGCGGAAGCTTTGAACTCCGCGCCCTCTGCCGTATAATTATTGTATTCTTGTTTTTGCGAACGCCGATCATGAATCACAGCGTCATCTTGAAAACGATCGAGTGGTCGTCCTCGCTGTACGCCGATATCTTGCCCTTGTGGGCGGTAACTATACTGCGAACCACCGAGAGGCCTATCCCGTGGCCGCCGGTCTCCGAATTCCTCGATTCGTCGGAGCGGTAGAACCTCTCAAAGTATTCATTGTGCTTGCCTTTTTCTATGGAGTCAACGTCGTTGTAAACGGTGATGATACGGTTTTTGCCGCTGCTGAAAAGCTTAAGGACGATATTGCCGCCCTCTGAGGAGTACTTGACCGCGTTGTCCAGCAGCAGAGTTATGACTCTGCGTATATTCTCCTCGCTGCCGAGGCAGGAAATGCCGTCCTCTATCTCCGCCGTAAAGGTTTTACCCTTTGATCCGGCGAGGGTGTAGTATGGCTCTGCCGTTTCTTCGACCGCATTGGAAAGCGAGAACTCCGCCATGGTCAGCCGCGTGCTTTTTTCATCCATCCTTGTCAGGAAAACAAGCTTGTCCGTGAGGTCGGTCAGCCTTTGCACCTGGTGCTTTATGCTTCCTGTCCATTCATTTTCTCCGTTCTCCATCTCGAGTATCTCCGTGTTGGCGTCGATGATGGTGAGCGGCGTTTTTATCTCATGGCTCGCGTCGGTAATAAACCGCTTTTGCTTCTCATAGCTCTCCGCAATAGGCTTGACGGCGGCTCCGGAGAAAATAAGAACAAGGATAAAGACGAGCGCCAGCCCGATCGCGCTTACGAGGACGCTGGCGCGCAGAAAGGCTTGAAAGGTTTCGATACGCTGGGTGCAGTCGATGAACATATACATGGTCCCGCCGTCGGTTTCGACCGCCCTGTACCTGAAATTGCCGAGACGGCCATCCGTTTTGGCTGCCTTGAAAAGCTGAGCCGCGTAAGCTTCCGCCTCGTCGGAGGTGACCGTCATAATGTTTTTAACATTTACAAGCCCGACGTTGCCGTCGCTGTTGAGGGTTACGGTAAAATACCGTGTGTCCATATGCGCGCCGAGGTTGTCGTTTCCGAACGGGAACTCACCCATGGGCTTTTTCGGTTCGTCGATTTCGTATTGCTCTTCAAATTCATCCTCGGCGTCCTCGGTATCCTCGGAGAGAGTTCCGTCCGAGAACATCTTGCCCTGCGGAGTCGGAAATTCGCCGCCGAAGCTTTCAAGCCTGTCGAGCAGCGCGTTAGCGCTTTTGACCGTTTCGGCATAGTTTGCGATATTGACAACGCCCATCAAAAGAGTGAGCACCGCGAAGGTTACACACATGGCTATGGCGGTGAACCTTCGCCTGAGAGATTTAATCACCTTCGCCCACCTCCAGAGTGTAGCCGATATTTCTCATGGCCTTGATACGAACCTTGGAGTTTATCGTTTTCAGCTTTTTGCGAAGATACGAGATATACACCCATACGGTATTCATTTCCGCCTCGCTGTCGTATCCCCAGATCTTATCCATTAAATGATCGACGGATATGACCCTGCCCGGAATCTCCATCAGCATTTCAAGCATCTGATATTCTTTGTTGGCGAGCGGCAGGCTCTCGGAGCCGCAGGTCAGGACGCAGGTGGTCCTGTTGAGCGTTAGGTCGCCGTAGCTGAGCACGTTGTCGGTCACGGTGTCGCTCTTGCGGCGGGTCATCGCCCTGATCCGTGCGAGCAGCTCCTTGGTTGAAAAGGGCTTGGGCAGATAATCGTCCGCTCCGCTGTCCAGCCCCGCCACACGGTCGTCGATTTCCGTTTTGGCGGTCAGGAGCAGAACCGGGACGGTGATGCCTTTTGCCCTGATCCTCCGCAGAACGCTCAGACCGTCGAGCTTGGGCATCATTATATCAAGGATCGCCCCGTCGTACAGCTCGGTTTCAAGATAATCAAGAGCGTCCTCCCCGTTGTATACCGCGTCCACGGAATAATTGTTATGCTTGAGTATAGTTACAAGAGCCCTTGAAAGCTCTCTTTCATCCTCGGCTAAAAGCAGTCTCATATCAACACTTCCTTTCGCTTTTCTGAATTGATCATAAATAATGTACCTTAACTGTAGCTTAAAAAGTATCAACAGATCATCCTTATTTATCAATTATACCATTCAGGCTTCTTTTGTCAATGAAAATGCACGCGGTGTAATTGACATCCATTTTTCAAGGTGGTATAATTCCTACAACGATTAACTTGATGGGTGGTAATTGTATGAAGAAAATTAAAGTTGGAATCGTCGGCACACGCGGACTTCAGATGATGCTCGGGCTGAAGAGTATCCCCGATGTTGAAATTACGGCGATGTGCGACCTTGACGAGGAGCACCTGAATAAATCCGCGGACGAGCACGGCATTGAGAAGCGCTACCGCGTATTTGAGGATATGCTGGATTCGGACATCGACGCTGTGGTCATCTCCACACCGATGCAGTGCCATATGCCGCAGACCGTTGCCGCTATGGAGGCGGGCAAGCACGTGCTCAGCGAGGTTACCGCAGGCGTTTCGATGGATGAGCTCTGGTGGCTTTGCGAAACCGTGGAAAAATACAATAAGATCTATATGTATGCGGAAAACTATATTTACACGCCTGAGGTGCAGCTTGTAAAAAATATGGTGCGCGAGGGTCTGTTTGGTGAACCGTATTATGCAGAAGGCATGTATCTGCACAATCTGGACGGCCTGTTCACATATCCGAACGGCAAGACGTCGTGGCGCTCCTACTGGCAGTGCGGCAAGCGCGGCAATTTCTATCCGACGCACTCGCTCGGTCCCGTGATGAACTGGTTCCCCGGCGACCATGTGACGGAGATCTCCACGTTTTCACCCGGTGTTTATAACGATTTCGGCCTCAAGCAGGACAGCGGCACCACAACCATGTGCCGCACGGCTAACGGCAAGCTGCTGAACATCCGCACCGATTGTATGTCTCCGCGCCCGCACAATATGATGACGTATCTGCTTCAGGGCACAAAGGGCGTTTACCGTTCCGCAGATCATAAGGACGATAAAGAGCTGGTGTCGTTCGTAGGGGAGAACAACCCCATCGGCAATATGCAGTGGGAGGATCTCATGAACTACAAAGAGTATCTGCCCGAGCGTTATAAAAATGCGACGGAGGAGCAGCTCCATGCCGGCCACGGCGGCGGCGATTTCTTCATCGTGGAGGATTTCATCAACGCCATCCGCACCAATACTCAGCCGGAGCTTGACGTCTACACCGCGTGTGAATGGACGGCGGTCGGTCTGCTTTCCACGCTTTCGGTGATGAACAACGCCAAGCATATTGAAGTACCGTGCTTCCGCCCGAAGCTTACGACGGAGGAAAAGAAGATCATTTTGGATTAAGGCGGCATATTTCCGGGATTTACATTTGTATTTTCCAACGTAATATGGTAAAACAGATATTGACCGGAACGGTACGACTGTGAAGGATCGGAGGATGTATCATGAAAAGAATCATCAGTGCCTGCATGGCTCTTGTTCTGATGTTAAGCTTATGCTGCACCGCGTTTGCCGCCGCATATACCAATGCGCAGATCACGGTCACATACGGACAGACCGAAGGCAGAACGGTTTTGGATAAGATCAACGCGTTCCGCACGGGCGGCAACGCCTGGTGCTGGAATGCCGATAATACCAAAAAGGTGAATTACGGCGTGCTTTCGGCGCTGCGTTATGATTATAATCTTGAAAAGGCGGCTATGCAGCGCGCGGCGGAAATTGCAATCAGCTTCAGCCACACGCGCCCGGACGGTTCGACCTGTTTTACGGTGTGCGATGAGTACGGCGCAAACCCGGGCGGAGAGAATATTGCGATCGGTTACCGCTCTGCAAACGAAGTGCATACCGGGTTCTTAGAGGAAAACGAGGGCTACAGCGGCCAGGGACACCGCCGGAATATGCTGGAAGGCTTTGCCTGTGTCGGCATTGGCCATGCTGTATATAACGGTGTGCATTGCTGGGTCGAGGAGTTCGGCTGGTCGGAAAGCGGCGCGGCTCAAACCGCACCGGTCGATACGGCGCAGACGCGCACCGTCCGGCTGGAGGATTCCGGGGTAAAGCGCGTATCGCTCGGATTTGATGCAGCCTCGATATCGCTCTCGGCAGGAGAAAACGCGGAGCTGCCTGCGATATATGCAGATATCTCGTATCGCGATTCGTTCCTTTCATCCGTTCGCGTACGGCTTGCCGATACGGGCACGGTCAAATCGGCCAATCCCGGTGTCGCAAAGGTGGAAAACGGCAGGGTTTACGGAATTTCCGCAGGAACAACGACCCTGACCTGCAGTGCGTTTTCCGGCACGGCGTCCATAACGGTAACAGTAAAATCGGCGCTTGCCGGCGACGTGAACGGGGACGGCAGTGTCAATTCGTCAGACGCGCTTATGGTTCTGCGCCACACCGTGAACCTTATACAGCTTGAAAAAAGCGCGATGAGCGTCGCAGATCTTGACGGAAACGGTCAGATCAATTCGGCAGACGCTTTGAGGATCCTGCAGATTTCCGTCGGATTATAATAAATCAGCTGAAAATCAAGAATATTCCGCCGTAGTCAAACAGGCTTTGATGACGGCGGTTATTTTTGCACTTTTACCTCAATATCGCGCAGAATATGCCGTAAAGTATAATAAATAAATTTGAATTGACATTTAGCGAGAATTATAATAAAATACTTATATATATCGGCACAGGAAGGGTGATAGAAATGAATAAAAGGATAAAAAGAGCGGTTTCCGTTTTCGCGGCGGCTGTCATGCTTTTTGTGATGCTCGCTTCGGCTCCGTCGGCGGCGGAGAAGGTCATCGCGTGCAGACTTGACAAGGAGAGATGCGTTCAGGGGGACACAGTCACGGCACAGGTGTATTTCCCCGCGGCTTATGATAAGGTGGCCGCTCTCGATTTCAGTCTGATCTATAACGCCAAGGATTTCAACGTCGTCAGCGTCAACAAGACCGATGATTTCAGAGAGGCGTATAACGCGCAGGTCAACGGCAGAGTCTTTTCGGAGAATCATAAGACCGACGGTATTATCCACTGGGGAATCGCCGGCGCCAACAACTACAATTTTTCCGGCGTGTTTGCAGAGATCGTTTTCAAGGTTGAGAGGGACGCGGATGAGGGCATCAGCAGGATGACCCTGGAGGTCAACAGCGCCGTCAGCTCCGGCTACGTCGATCTGACCTCCGGCGTGACAACGTCCGGCGCGGCAGTATACATAAGCAGGAATCTCGAAAACGATATGAAGTTTGTCCTCAATTCAGAGGGGACAGGCTATGTGCTCAAGGATTATACCTATAAAATGAGTGACAGCATAACAGTGCCCTCCGAGTATAACGGACTTCCGGTGACGGGGATCGGCTCGTCGGCGTTTTATCACCATGATGAGATCAAGAGCATATTCCTCCCCGACGGCCTCAAAAGCATCGGCGTACAGGCCTTTGCAGGCTGCATAAAGCTGGAGAGTATAGATATTCCGGACAGCGTTACCACCATCGAGAGAGAGGCTTTTTCGGAGTGCACGGGACTCAAGACCGTGGATTTCCCCGCCACTCTCAAACTCATGGGTGAAAAGGCGTTCGAGGGCTGTATGTCGCTTGAGTCTGCTGA
>JAFSXA010000051.1 GCA_017450135.1 Clostridia bacterium
ATCCTCGAATCCGGCTCGCGGACAAGGAAGACGACGACAGCCAGACAGATCATCATTATGATCGCGCCGAAAAGGAATACGTTGTTCCTGATAAAGGCGGTGTCGCTGCTCTTGGTGATAAAGGTGATTATCTTTCCGGAGACCGTGCCGAGCACAACGCCGACTCCGCCCATGATGTTGATAATCGCATTGCCCTCGCTGCGAACCTCGGAGGGCGTGGCGTCCGGCATCATGGCGACGACCGGCGAGCGCCAGGTGGACATGATAAAGTTAAATACGATGATATCCGTCATGAGAATGCCGAGCAGGTTCAGGCGCGGTATCATTATAAAGAGAATGGCGCAGGTCGGAATGCCGACCATCAGGAACGGCGTCCTCTTGCCGAAGCGGGTGTGCGTTCTGTCCGATATCCTGCCGAAGAGCGGCTGAAAGACAACGCCGAAAATATTGTCGATAACCATGATGATACCAACCGCCGTGCTCGACCATGCAAGCGAAGAGATCGTCGGATTTTCCTTGAGGATCAGCGGAACGTAGGCGTTGTAAATGATCCATGCGATCTGAACCGCCATAAATCCGAAGCCTATCAGAATCGTTCTGCCGTAATTGAGCTTGATCTTTTTAACCTGTTCAGCCATAAAAACAATCCTTTCAGAATAACTGCCTGCTCAATGGGTAGGTTTCGGAAATCGCACTGCCCCAATATCACAGATAAGCTATTATAACACTTTTCGGACTGTTTGCAAATGGTTTTATATTAAAAAGCGATAAGTTTTACGAAATTTTAACGTAAATCAATTAAACCGCATCTTTTTTACCGTATTATAAAACGCATGATAAATAATTGTGAACAATGGAAAGTACAGGGGAGCACAGGGGACGGTTCCTTGTGTTCCGAAACAGCAAAAAACAAGGCGCAGAACGGTTAAATTCTGCGCCTTGAGTAGCTTCTTTTTTGTTTTCCGCGATCAGAGAATGTAGATCGTGACGCGCCTTCTGCCGAACGCATTGCACTGTGACTCGGACGAGAAGAAGAGATCGCAAAGCGTCGCGCGGCTGCCGCCCCAGTTTACGAATCCGCCGGTATCCTCTGCCGAAGCATAGCCGTAAACATATTTGCCGTCGTTGGAAACGATCCACATCTTTGTATGATAGGGGATCTGTCTCGGGTTGACCGCGATATAGCCGGGCATAACTCTCTTGCCCGTGGCGGTGTGCGTGCCGCAGGAATATGCGGACGCGGTGCCCGTGATCTTTCTCTTATATGATACGGGGACGTTGCCGTTGAGCTTGAGGCTGTCGGGAGCCTTAAGCCTTGATATCGTCTTTATACCGTTCGCAAGACGGCCCTCAGCCGCAGTTGCGGCGACAGCCTTGACAGGCGAAGCGGCCTTTGCCGTCGTCTTGGTGCCGACCAGCTTGACGGCGTTTACTGCCGCCTTTGTGATCTTGGAGCTGATCTGCTTGGACTCGGTGAGCTTGCCGTCAACATATTTCTCATGGAAAGTCGTCTGCTTTTCGCCGTTAACTCCGGCGGTGACGATCTTTGACTGACCCTTGGAGAGAGTGGCGGTTTTTTTGACCTCCGTCTTATATTTGATGATCTCCGTCTGAACCTTTTCCTTGACGGTCACTCTTGTGACCTTGATCTTCATGCCGGACGTCAGCGCCGTATCCATGGGATGGGAGAGGATATCGTCGTCATCCGCAGTTACGACAGCCTTGTCGAGCGCGTCGGCGACCGTGCCGCCGGCAACGCTGACGTTGACCGTCTTTCCGTCTGCGGTAACGCTGACGGGGATCGCCCTGGTGATAACTATCTCCATGCCGTCATAAACGGCGTCCGTCTTTTCACAGCTGATGACGTCGTCCTTGCCGAGCTTAATGTTGTTTGCCGCAAACGTGCTTTCAACGTCCTTTGTTCCGACGTACTGCGTCGGCTTGTCGCCGTCATAAACCGTTATCGTGCAGGCCTTGTAGATCGATATTTTTGAATCAGCGTCGCTCCTGAACTCAGAGAGATCGACCACGTCGTCCTTGCCGACCTCGATGTTCGCCTGCTCCAGTATCTTTTCGGCGTCGCTTCTGAGGGTGGTGATCCTCGTCAGCTTTCCGTCAACCAGAATGTCGACTGTATAGGCGTTTGCCGCCGCAACGTAGATGGTCGCTATGCAGGATAATACGATGACCGTGATAAGAATTACTCTTACCTTTGCCCTCGCAAGCTTCTCCAAAAACGGGGTTTTCGTTTCCATCGGAAACAGCTCCTTTAAAGTATCAATTTGCGAAAAATCGCTCTGTTTCAAATCAACGGTGATCATTATAGGGAGCTATCTACAATTTGTCAAGTTTTTACCCCGAATACTTTTGTATATAATTACTAAATAATATTGCAACAATGCTGTGACAATTTGTTTTTTCGCTTTTTATACAGATGAAAACGGTCGATATCGGAATTTTTAACGCCTGCTTTTTGTGCAATTTCCAAGAAAGTTACAAACGGTTACAAAAATACGCAAATTCGTTACAATTCTGCCCGTTATTCTTCTTATTAAGCAAATAACAGGGACTGCCGCATTCAAGATAAAGAATTATTGGCAGAAGATCTCATGCAGCGCTTTTTAATTCACCGCTAATTGTTCAATTACCGGCAATGTTTTCTTTTTTCGTCCGTATCCGGCAACCCGTATATCAAGATAAAAAAATTCACTGGAAATCCGTACCAAACCGGTAATGCTCGCGTCTTGGGTCGTAGGGAACGCCGATCCCTCAAAAACATGGTCGCCTCACTCGCTTGGAGCGCTTCGTGATTCTCCCTGTTTTTTCATCTCACCGCCTCGCTTCATCGTCCACCGGACGCGCTTCGGCGGTTCGCCCCCGGCGTTCCGTTATCGGAAGTTTTATAAAAACACAAGGAACCGTCCCCTGTGTTTTCAGTGCCGACGGCGAGGGAATGTAGGGGTCGACGACCTCGGCGACCCTTAAAAATACAGCAGAATCTGACGGGCTGCCGAGGTCGTCAGCCCCTACAAAATGCTTTCCATAAAACCCCATAAAAATTTGGCGGGAAGGCGTGGAAGCCCTCCCTGCACGTCGGTTTTAAATTTAAAGTTGTTTCGTAGGGCCGTTTTCCACCCGCCCGAAACGCGGTTCGCTCTCTTATACGGGAGGGCTTCATTGAATGAAGTCCCGTTTCCTATTCGTCAAGCTTGAGGACTGCCATGAACGCCTCCTGCGGCACCTCTACCGTACCGAAGCGGCGCATCCGCTTTTTGCCCTCCTTCTGCTTTTCGAGCAGCTTCTTTTTCCTTGTGATGTCGCCGCCGTAGCATTTGGCAAGAACATCCTTCCTCATCGCCTTGATCGTCTCGCGCGCGATGACCTTGCCGCCTATCGCGATCTGCACCGGTATCTCAAACATCTGGCGCGGAATATTGTCCTTGAGTCTCTCCGCGATCTTCCTCGCCCTCGGATATGCCTTTTCGGAATGGATGATAAACGAGAGCGCGTCCACCATATCGCCGTTGAGCAGCACGTCCAGCTTGACAAGATCCGAGCGCGCATAGTCCTTCAGCTCATAGTCAAAGGATGCGTAGCCCTTGGTCCTCGATTTGAGCGCGTCAAAGAAATCATAGATTATCTCATTCAGCGGCAGATCGTAGGCGATATCCACCCTCTCGGGCGTGACGTAGGTCATATCCTTGAAAACGCCGCGCCTCTCCTGGCACAGATCCATTATCGCTCCGACGTAATCGTTCGGGGCAAATATGTGCGCGTCGGCTATCGGCTCCTCGCAGTAATCAATGTAAGCCGGGTCGGGATACTTGGTCGGGTTGTCGATCTCGACGACCGTCCCGTCCGAAAGATGAATTTTATAAACAACGCTCGGTATGGTTGTAACAAGCTCCAGACCGTACTCCCTTTCGAGCCTCTCCTGGATTATTTCAAGGTGAAGCAGACCGAGGAAGCCGCAGCGGAAGCCGAAGCCGAGCGCGCCGGAGGTCTCCGGCTCATAGGACAGCGCGGCGTCATTGAGCTGCAGCTTTTCCAGAGCGTCGCGCAGATTCTCATAGTCCGCGCCGTCGGCAGGATAGACTCCGCAGAAGACCATCGGGTTTACCTTTCTGTAGCCGGGCAGAGCTTCGGAGGCGGGATTTTTCGCCGTTGTCACGGTGTCGCCGACCCTCGCGTCGCCCACCGTCTTGATCGACGCGGTGATATATCCGACCTCGCCTGCGGTCAGCTCGTCCGCAGGCTCAAGGGAGGTCGCCCTCATGTAGCCGACCTCAACAATGGTAAACTCCGCGCCCGTCGCCATCATTCTCATGGTGTCGCCGGCCTTAACTCTGCCGTCCATTATCCTGACGTAAACGATAACTCCGCGGTAATTGTCATAGACCGAATCAAAGACAAGGGCTCTGAGCGGTTTGCTGTCGTCCGAATCGAGCGGCGCGGGAATGTCCTTAACTATCTTTTCAAGCACGCGCTCAACGTTTTCGCCCGTTTTTGCAGATATCCTCGGCGCGTCCGAGCAGTCGAGACCGATAACGTCCTCGACCTCCGCGGCGACGTGATCCGGGTCGGCGGCAGGCAGATCTATCTTGTTGATGACAGGCACAATCTCAAGATCGTGATCGAGCGCAAGATATGTGTTGGCAAGCGTCTGCGCCTCGATGCCCTGCGAGGCGTCCACTATCAGCACCGCGCCCTCACAGGCGGCAAGCGACCGGGAGACCTCGTAATTGAAATCGACGTGGCCGGGGGTGTCTATCAGATTCAGCTCGTACTCCTCGCCGTCCTCAGCCTTGTAATTCAGCTTGACGGCGCGCGCTTTTATCGTTATGCCGCGCTCGCGCTCAAGCTCCATGTTGTCAAGGAGCTGGGCGGTCATATCGCGCTTTGCCACGGAATCGGTCAGCTCAAGCAATCTGTCGGCAAAGGTCGATTTGCCGTGATCTATATGGGCGATTATGGAAAAATTTCTTATGTTTTCTTTTTTTACTGCCAAAGTATCACCTCAAAGGGGAAAATCGTTCTATGAAATTTTCAGCCCGAATAATAAATAATTATACCACAATACGGCTGAGTGTTCAAATATTTTTGCCCGTTTTTGCTATTACATTATAATAAGGGATATTATGCGTGATTTTGTCATATCAGGCTGTTTCCGAGAGCTTTTCGCAGAGCCTGCCCAGCTCCTCCATATCGAGCCTCTCGGCGCGGACGTTTTCATCAAAGCCCGCCGCGGTTATCGCCGCCGTTACGTCGGCTTTTTCAAGCCCCAGACCTGCGCTTATCGCGTTTGCCGCCGTTTTCCTGCGCTGGGCGAATATCGCCTTGACCATGCGGAAGAAGAATTTTTCGTCCCCGACGCTTATCGGCGGCCCGCTCCTGACATCCAGCCTTATGACCGAGCTGTCGACTTTGGGCGCGGGCATAAAGGAACCGCGCGAAACGTCAAAGAGCTTTTTCGCCGTGGAATAATAGTTTACCGCCACGCTCACCGCACCCGCCTCACGCGAGCCGACCTCGGCGCAGAGCCGCTGAGCCGCCTCCTTCTGCACCATTACGGTGACGGAGGATATGTCCGCTCCGCTCTCGAGCAGGCGCATTATCACCGGCGACGTGATATAGTACGGCAGGTTCGCGCAAACGGCAACTCTCATGCCGTCGAACTCGTCCCCGATAAGCCTGTTCAGATCGAGCTTCAGGATATCGCCGTTTATTATTTTCACGTTGTCAAAATCGGCGAGAGTCTCGTCGAGCACGGGGAGCAGTCTTTCGTCAAGCTCGACGCTGACCACCTTGCGTGCGCGGCGGGCAAGCTCGGCGGTAAGCACGCCTATCCCGGCGCCGACCTCGATTATCCCCACGCCGCCGTCATCCACGCCGTTCTCCGCGATTCTGGGGCAAACGGACGGATTGATAATAAAATTCTGACCGAGCGACTTGGAAAATTTAAAGCCGTGGCGGTTCAGTATCTCCCGTACAACTCCGATATCCGATAAATTTTCCATAAACACCTCTTGCTTATTGCATTTTTATTAAAAA
>JAFSXA010000052.1 GCA_017450135.1 Clostridia bacterium
ACGTAGCGCGTGATCTTGGCAGGGTCGCAGTTCTTTGCGGATACGATTATCTCATCCGTCAGCCCTGCCAGATGGGTTATAAGCTCCCTTTCCTCTGCCGCTTTGAGCTGAGTCAGCTCCTCGTCGGTGCAGTCGCGGGGCGTGATGCCCTCGGCGGCAAGCTTTTTGATGATAGAGCAGATCCTTGCGTGAGCGTACTGGCAGTAATAGACCGGATTTTTTGCGCTCTGCTCAACAGCGAGATCAAGGTCGAACTCCATCTGCGAGCCGGGCTCCCTCATGTTGAAAAGGAAGCGTACCGCGTCGATCGGGATATCCTCCAGCAGATCGACAAGGGTAATGGCCTTGCCCGTCCGCTTTGACATTCTGACTACGTCGCCGTCCTTCACGAGCCGGACGAGCTGCATCAGAATGACCTTGAGCCTGTCTCCGCCGACTCCTATCGCGTCGAGCGCGCCCTTCATCCTTGCGACGTGGCCGTGATGATCCGCGCCCCAGATGTCGATAGCCTCGTCAAAGCCTCTGACTGCGAGCTTGTTTCTGTGGTAGGCTATATCGGCGGCAAAATAGGTCGGGTTGCCGTTTGCTCTGATGAGCACGTCGTCCTTTAGCTCCAGCTTTTCGATCTCCTCGGGGGTCTTGCCCTGTTCGAGCAGTATCCCGGTGAGCACCTCGGTGTTCTTATACCAGAGGGCGCCGTCCTTTTCGTAGGTCAGTCCCTTTTCCTTGAGCAGACGGATTGTGTCGTCAAGCTCGCCGTTGTTATGCAGGACGCTCTCGTGGAACCATGTGTCGTATTCTATCCTGTATTTGCCGAGATTCGATTTGATATCGTCAATATTCTTCGGCAGAGCAAATTCCGTCAGGGCACGGCGGCGCTCCGCCTCATCGGCATGGATGTATTTGTCGCCGTAAACCTCTGCAAACTGTGCCGCCCTTTGGGCAATATCCTCGCCGTGATAGCTGTCCTCGGGGAGCTGAGGCGCATTTTCGCCGAGATATATCTGCTGATATCTGATGTCGAGGGAGAGCGCGAATTTGTCTATCTGATTGCCTGCGTCGTTTATGTAGAACTCGCGGCTGACATCGTAGCCTGCAAAGTCGAGTACGGCGGCAAGGCAATCTCCGAGCGCGCCGCCTCTTGCGTTGCCCATATGCATGGGGCCGGTGGGATTGGCGGAAACGAATTCAACGTTGACTTTTTTTCCCTTGCCGTAATCGGATCTGCCGTAATCGCTGCCCTTTGCGCGGATATCCTTAAGAATATCGGTATAGTAGCGGTCCGATAGATAGAAATTCATAAAGCCGGGGCCCGCGACCTCAAGCCGTTCAAAATATGTGCCGTCGAGCGAGACGTTGCTTTTTATGATATCCGCGATCTTCCGCGGAGAATTGTGAAGCTCCCTTGCCCATACCATAGCGGCGTTCGTGGAAAAATCGCCGTTTGCCTTGTCGGCAGGAACTTCCGTCTTGAATTCGGCGGTCGGTACGGCAGAAAACTCACCCTTGGCAACTGCGGCGTTGACCGCGTCAATAATGCAGCCTTTAAGCTGACTGCGAACCTTGTTTACTATCAGTGACATCAGTTTACCTCCTTGCTCATAGCGTCAATGTGTATCTCATTTTCGCTGACAAGACTGTTGTTGAAATCTATTGAATATGAAAAGTCGAGCTTGACACTGCCCTTGCCGTCGAATCCAGAATGAACGACGCTTGTGTTAATGCCGATATATATGTCACCCTGCGGAGTCGAATACCAGCAGAGGTGGCGTTTGCCGCGCTCAATGCACATATCGCTTTGATACGCGCCTTTGCGTGAGATTCTTACGCAGTTCCCGTTCGTCACTTTCAGGGTGGTCAAGCAGCCCTTCAGGTCTTCCGTCTGTTCCTCGTATGTGACGGAATAGTCGTCCTCGTTACCCTCGACGACTGCGGTTGTGGTCAGCTCGGCGCCATCGGTTTCTTCGCCTACAGTCTGGCTGTAGGTGATTTTCAGTATGCAGTTCATACGTCCCACTTCTCCAGTGCATAGCCGAAGAGGCGGTCGATAAGCTCAGAATACGGCACTCCGGAAACCTCAAACAATTTGGGATACATGCTTATCGACGTGAAGCCGGGGATGGTGTTGAGCTCATTGAACATGATTTTTCCGTCCGACTTGCGCACAAAGAAGTCCACTCTTGCAAGGCCGCTGCAGCCCATGGCCTTGTACACTCTGCGAGCCTCGCGCATGATCTCTTCGATTTTTTCGTTCGGCAGTCTCGCGGGGATGTGGAGCTCGCTGGAAGCGTCAATATATTTTGCGTCGAAGTCATAAAAATCATTGCACGGTACTATCTCGCCGCATATCGAGGCTATAGGATCGTCGTTGCCGAGCACGGCGCATTCGACCTCCTGCCCGGTTATACCCTCCTCAAGGACAACCTTCCTGTCCTCACGGAAGGCGATTTCAATGGCGTTGCGCAGGGTGTCGACGTCGACCGCCTTGGTTATTCCGACAGAAGAACCGGCGTTTGCAGGTTTAACAAATATCGGGAATCCGAGCTTTTCAGCGGCGGAGGATATGTATTTATCGGGATCCTGACGGTAATCAAATTCAATGAACGAAGTCCACTTTGCCTGCGAAATACCGGCTTGATCCGCAAGCGCATTTGTAACCGCTTTATCCATACAGCACGCGGAGGAGAGCATATCGCATCCTACAAAAGGTATGCCGGCAATCTGCAGAAGCCCCTGTATCGTGCCGTCCTCGCCGTTCTTGCCGTGCAGGACAGGGAAAGCGACGTCTATATGCAGGAGAGTAAAGCCCCCGCCGTTAAAAACCATCAGACCGTGATCCTTGTGGCTCGGGGAGAGCATGACTCTTGTGAGCTTGGAGCTGTCCTCCAGCCATTTTTCACCGGGGAGCAGAGACACGTCTCCGTCGTATTTGTACCATTCTCCGTCCTTGGTTATGCCGACGGCGATGACGTTGTATTTATCCTTGGGAACATTCTCTATAACCGACTTTGCCGATATGAGAGAAATGTCATGCTCGCTGGAAACTCCGCCGAAAAAAATGAGTGCGTTTTTCATCAAAAACATCTCCGTAAATACATAATAATACATCTAATAATGTTATCATATCAGCGCCGTGAAGTCAAGCAAAAGCAGGCCAAAAGTGCAAAGAGTAAATCCCAAACCCGGACTCCGCCGTGAGATACGCTTTGGGAATGAAAATCACGCCGATCAAGGATTGAATTTGCAGCGGACTTGTGTTATTATAAATTGTAATTATAAACCGTATCGGACTTATGAACAGGGGGCTTAACAATGACAAAAATATTTATTTCGCTTCTTCTTATCATCAACACGCTGCTTACGGGTCTGGGAGCAAATCCCTTGAACGGCAAGTGGCAGCTCGACGGTATACCCGAATACACGAGCGGTATCCTGAGTAAAAATGTTTACAATGCGGGCGCGGGTCTTGCAAGCGATGAGTTCGGCCCCACCGATGAAGACAGCCGTATGCAGATCGCAAGCGGCACAACGCTTGAAGAATTCGGCAAATACTGCGATCTGCTTGAAGAGAGCGGATTTACAAACACTTATTACGATCATTCCGAGGGCATAGCGTCGGCTTCGTTCAGGAGCGGCGATAAGCTTGTCTATACCTATTTCTGTGAAAAGAACAGGCAGGCGAGGATCATCGAGGACAACGGAACGAACAGCTTTGAGGACTTCGGCTATACGTATTCAAGCGACGAGGGCGTTACCGTTTACCAGTTCGATTATCCTTATCAGGGGCCCGGAGAAAAGAGAGATCAAAAGCTGTATTCCACCAACGGAATGATGTATATCATCCGTCTTGCGGACAACAGCCTTATTGTTATCGATGGCGGATCGATCAGGCAGTCTTCCGACAAGAACATCGAAGAGTGTATGAAGTTCATGCACAAGATCACGAACACCGCGGAGGATGAGACGGTCAGGATCGCGCTCTGGTACGGGACGCACGGACACAGCGACCATATCACGTTTTTCTATAAGCTGATCGGTTTTTATCACACCCGTATCGACCTTGAGAGGGTCATGTTCAACTATCCGGCTCTTGAGCTGATCGAGCACGACGGCAGAGCCGATATGTACCGCGAAAGGCTTGCAAAGCTTTATCCGGATGTAAAATATCTCAAAGCGCATACGGGCATGAGATTTGATATCGCCAATGCTCAGGTAAGCGTTCTGTATACGCACGAGGATGCGGTCAAGCCCTTCAGCGGCAAAACTCCCGTGAAGAATGCGAATGACGGCTCGGTCGTTTGCAGGATAACCTCGGCAGGCAAACGCTTCCTGGTGCTTGGAGATATAAACGTTCTGGCGCAGGACAGGATCGTCAAGATGTACGATGACGCTTCGCTCAAAACAGATCTGCTGCAGGCGGCGCATCATCTTTACAACGCCGATACGATTCTTTATGCAAAGACCGACGCCGAATGGGTACTCTGCCCCATGTCGCCCGAAAGAGCGCACCTCGGTCTGCCGGGTTATACTTCGGCGAGGCTCTTTTACAAGGAAAAACAGCTTCTCTTTGCCGACGAAGCGCTTTATTCCGTGAAAATGGAAAGCAGCGGACTCACCGTTGGGATCGATCACAGCGATTGCGGCCCATATGATGATTCGTCAATGAATGAGATAAAATAAATGATCGACCTCCGAGGTGCTGTTGCGATTTTTCGGATTTATTTGCAAATGGTTTTTGTTGATTTATGAGGAAAAATTTTAGATAATCTTTGCAAAAAGTCTTGACAAACCAAACAACGCTGTGTATAATAAGTTACACTGTTTAGCGGAATGGTGTAACGGTAGCACGACAGACTCTGACTCTGTTTGTTGGGGTTCAAATCCCTATTCCGCTGCCA
>JAFSXA010000053.1 GCA_017450135.1 Clostridia bacterium
CCCGTCCGGGCTTCGATGACCACGGCGCAGTCTGCGGAAATACCGTCCGCGCTCAACGCCGCGGCACCCGGCACCGAAAGCAGCAAAACAAGAAAAACCGAAACTAACCTTTTTATCATTTGACTCACCCGCATAATTATATGCGGACAAAGCTCAATTAATTAACGCTTTCGTCAAATACAGGCGTATCCTCTTCTTCGTCATTACTCTTTTTGTCGTTCTTGATCTTGGTTACAACGTCGGAGACCTTGTCGACCACTTCGGGAACAAGACCGATGATCCTCTCTGCTGAGGACTCGGGGCTCTCGCCGATGTACTTGATCGTCACGTCGCCGTTATTGACAACGAGGAAGGCTATGGGAGAGATCGTCACTCCCGCTCCTCCTCCGCCGCCGAAGAGCTCCTTATTTGTACCCTTACTCGGAAAATCCGAGCCGCCCGAAGCAAAGCCATACGTGACCTTGGAGATAGGGATGACCTTTATCCCGTCCCCTGCGTCGATGGTGTCGCCCACGATAGTCTGGCAATCCACCATATCCTTGATTTTGTCAATTGCCGTTGCCAGGATTCCCGATGCTGACTGATCTTTCATTTCTGTTGACCGCCTTTCACATTAGTATTGGTTGCGGACGCGGCTTTGATATTTGAAACCACGACCTTGATCAATTGTATAACAAGCCTGAACGCAAAAGCTATTCCGGCATTTAAAGCAATTATCGGTATGAGACTTACCTTTGTCTCGATCTCGCCAAATGATTTTTCTCCGCAGTAATCCGCCCAAACGTCCACTTTGTAATTTCTTACCTTCATAACAGAGCAAATATATCCGAGAGACGGATAGAGAGCAGAGCAGATCTTACCGTATTTTATCGCAGTCCCGGCTGCGTCAGCCTCAGTGACCGATATACGGATGTGAAGCTTGCTGATAATGAGGCTGCGAAGAAAGCCCCTTGACAGCTTGCCGAGCGCGGACGCCACGTTTGAAACGAGCTCCAGTATACCGGAAACACCCTGATTATTATAGAATGTTTTCAGGAAATTTTCCTTCTTTTCCTCAGGCTTTTCCTCCTCCGGCTTTTCTTTCTCCTTCTTCGGCTCTGCCTTTTTCTCTTTCTGTTTCTTTTCCTTTTCCTTTTTCTCCTTCTTTTCCCGAGGGAAAAGGTCGATTTTGACAAAGAGCCACGAAACGGAGCATCTGAACGAATCCGTGTATTCAAGGCTGAGTGAAACAGGTATACTGAGTATTATGGCAAAAAAGGCGATTATTCCGAGAATTATATAAAGGGCAACCAAGAGCTCACCTCCTGTCCGCGGATATTTTTCTTATTCCTCCGGCTGAGCTTAATCGCTGTCGCCGATGATATTATCGACTACGAGAGGATTGTCGGTTATTTCACCGTTTTCAAAATTGATCTCAAGCTGATTGATTATGTTTTCCTTTGTAGGCATATCCTCACGCTCGGGCAGATCGGGAAGATCATCGAGCGTGGATACGCAAAAACACTTTAAAAACTCAGGCGTCGTACCGTATACAAGCGGTCTGCCCGGCAGCTCGAGTCTGCCTCTCTCCTCCACAAGTCCTTTGAGGATAAGATTCTGTATGACTCCGGAGCAGTCGACGCCCCTGACCTGCTCTATAAAGGCCTTGGTGACCGGCTGATTGTATGCAATTACAGCAAGCACCTCGAACGCCGCGTTGGAAAGAGGAGTGTTCTTCTTGATTTCAAGAGCAGCCCTTACGTGAACGGCGTACTCCGGATCTGTGCAGAGCTGATAACGGTCCTCCATCCTTACAAGGCAGATGCCGCTGCCGGATCCGCTGAGCTTCTCGCCGAGGCTTTTGAGCACGGAGGTAACATATTCGGGCTCAACATCAAGCGCCTGAGCTATTCTGTCTGCTTCGAGCGGCTCGCCGGATGCGAACAGTATCGCCTCAACAGCCGCCTCCATTTTATTCATTTTCATCTGCGTAGTCTTCCTCCGCATCAAAATTTACTATAGAATCCACCATTTCGACCTCAAGGTCGTCTCCGGCAGGATTGAAAACTATCTTCTTTTCCTTGGCAAGAGAGAGCATTGCAAGGAAGGTTGCGACAATTTCCGACCTCGAGCCGGCGTCCTCAAAAAAGGCTGTGAAGCTCCTTTTTTTCTTCTCTGCAAGCCGGCCGATAACAAAAAGCACCCTGTCCCTGATGGGAACGATCTTACTTGCGATCAGATTGGTAAACACCTCAACCGGCGGTGGAAGATTTCTCTTCCCTCTGCCGACCGCGGCAACGTAAGCCCTGACGAGCTCAATCGGAGCGTGCAGGCGCTTATAGGACATATCCGGCGGAAATCTCTCCGGCTCGCGGGAAAGGTAGTCGAAGCCGTTCGCCTGCTCGGAAAGCTTGCCCGCCATTATCTTGCAGTCCCTGTACTCGGACAGCTCGCCCTGGAGCTCCTCCTTGAGCTCCTGAGCCTCCTCCTTATACACCGGGAGCAGAGATACAGTCTTTATATAAACGAGTCTCGCGGCCATCTCCAGAAAATCGCTCGCGACCTCCATATCCTCCTCCTGCATCAGTCGAACATAGTCGAGATACTGTTCAATCAGAAGCAGGATCGGGATATCGTTGATATCTATTTTATGCTTGCTTATAAGATGCAGCAGAAGATCCATAGGACCCTCAAACACATCTAACTTGTATGAAATAGCATCCATTATTTCACCTTAAAAAATAAGATTTACAATACTGAAAAAGCCGGAATAAATCGCATCCGAAAGGTACTGTAGAGGTCTTGTCAGCGCGCCCGTCAGCAGCAGCACCATGAGCACTATGACGATATATCTCTCATACTTCATTATATTGAAGTAGTACTTTGAGGGAATGACCGCGAGCAGGATCCTCGAACCGTCAAGCGGAGGGATCGGAATGAGGTTGAAAACCGCAAGGTTGATATTTATCAACGCAGTATACTGGAAGAAAAATGCAAAGGCGCTGCCTAATGAAGTGTTGCTGGCATTTCTTGCAATAAGAACCATAATGATCACAGACAGAAAACCCATTATGAGATTAGAGAGCGGACCGGCAAAGGCGATTATCGCCATGGCGAGCTTCTTGTTCTTGAGTCGGGTATTGCTTACATTTACGGGAACGGGCTGAGCATAGCCGAAGCCCACGAGCAGTATCATAAGGGCGCCCAGCCAGTTGACGTGGGCCATCGGATTGAGAGTGAGCCTTCCGCTGAGCTTTGCCGTATCGTCGCCGAGCTTATGTGCCACATAACCGTGGGCAAATTCGTGTATCGGAAGCACACAGAAAACAATGAACGCGCTGACGCATATATAGACGATAATATCAACAATGTTACCGCCGCGAATTAAAGTCAATAGCATATCTCTTCTCCAAAGTAATTATTTTTGTGCCGTCACCATTCTCGGGAGACCCGAGAGGTCATTGAATGTTTGGGCTGTGAATCCTGCCTCAGTAAGCATCCGGGCAACAGATCCGGTCTGATCCTCGCCGCATTCGAGGGCGATCCCGCCGCCGTCGGAAACAAGTCCGAGCCATTCTGAACAGATGATACGATAGAAATCCAGTCCGTCCACGCCGCCGTCGAGAGCCATTGCAGGCTCCCATCCGACTTCGCTCTGAAGCCCGGGCAGATCGCCGCGCCTGACGTAGGGCGGATTTGA
>JAFSXA010000054.1 GCA_017450135.1 Clostridia bacterium
CCGTCCGAGGAAGTCAGACCCACATTGCAGGCTGAGCCTCCCTCACCGGCGGCGTGAGCCATGACGGCGAAAGCGTCCGGCGAATAAGTAAAGCCAACGTCGGATATAACTATATACTCTCCCTCTGCGGCCTTCAGAGCCTTTGCGAAGGCTCCGGCTCCTTCCCCCGAAACAGCCTTTATTCTTTTAAGCGCGTCCGGGTCAAGCCCCGAGAGCACATTCACGTCAAAGCCGCCGCAAATAACAAGCTCGGCCGGCAGACTCTGGGAGAGAACCGCGGCGCAAAATCCGGGGAACCTGCTCTCGTCCGATACACGGGGCAGTATTACGGTTACCACAGCATTGTTCATAGCGTCCTCCAAATCCTGAGTATTCAAGCTTTATCAAAATAAGCAAAACGGCGGAACAACACCTGTTCTGCGAACAGTTTTATTCCGCCGTCAGGTTATCAGTCATTTTGCTTTCTGCGTATTTTAAGCGTGGTCGTCTTTGGGAATTCCGTGTCACGGGTCTTGACTTTCGCGACCTGCTTATACATCGGCATACGCTTGTTAAGCTCATTCACGTCTCCTTTGATCCTGTCCTTTGCGTCGGGGTATGTGACGGTATCGAGGAAAAATTCGGCTGTAATATAGCCATCCTCATCGTACACAATGACCTCTTTAACATAATCTATCGTTGACAGCTTGTCCTCGATCTCCTCGGGCGAGACGTTTTTACCGTTGCTGAGAACGATGAGATTTTTCTTGCGGCCGACAAAGAAGAGGAAGCCGTCCTCGTCTATCCTGCCGAAATCGCCTGTCTTGAACCAGTCTCCGTCAAAGGCCTCGGCCGTAGCCTCGGGATCCTCATAATACCCCTTCATGACGTTAGTGCCCCTGACGTATATCTCTCCGACTCCGTCCTCGTCCGGGTCGTTGATCCTGATCTCATTGCAAGGGATCGGGAGGCCTACGCTGCCCGGCTTGGAATTATCTATCCTGTTGCAGGTTACGGCCGGCGAGCACTCGGTGATACCGTAGCCATTGATTATCCGGATGCCGAAATCATTCATTCCCGACTCGTACTTCGGGTCAAGGAAGGCTCCGCCGCAGATGATGATCTCGAGCTCTCCGCCGAGGTTGTTGATGATATCCTTAAATATCCTTCTCCGTGCATCGATTCCCATCTTCATAAGGAAGCGGCTGAGCTTGAGTCCTCTCTCAAGCAGATCGGTCTTGCCCTCTTTTTTGGCTGTATACCATATCTTTTTATAAATAGTCTCAACTGCGAGAGGAACTGCGGAAAAATTCTGGGGATGGTATTCCATCATATCCTTCTGGATATCCTTGATGCTGCGGCAGATATAGCCCCATTCGGTCAGCAGCGAGCCGGAGAACAGAGCGCCCACCCAGGAGAAGCAGTGGTGGAGAGGGAGGAAGCCGATGGCGTGTCTGCCCGTATTTACGCTGCACGACGCCACGACGTCGGAGGCCACGTTATACTGAGTGAGCATTACGCCCTTGCTCTTTCCGGTGGTGCCGGAGGTGAATACTATAAATGCGAGATCGTCAGGGAGAACCTCATCATTGAGATAATTCTCTGCCCCGGCATTTAATTCGGCGTGGCCCTCCTCAATGAGGTTCCTGTAATCGTCAAGCCTGATATAATGCTCGATAACGACGCCGTCGGTTTTCTTCATAAGCTCTATGGCGTCGGCAAATTCATCACTGTAGTATATCGCGTCGCACTTGCTCCTGACCATCAGCTCCGCAAGCTCGTCATAAGGGAGCTTGGGATCAAGCGGTATGGAGGTGATCTTGCCCGTGATTATGGAATAATACGCCATGATCCAGGCGTAGCTGTTTTCGCTGAGTATAGCCACCTTTTTGCCTCTGAGACCCAGCTTATACAGATACTGGCCGAGACCCGTGGTGTCATACCAGCCATCGCTGAATGTTTTTGTGCACACGGTTCCGTCAACGTCGGTGAACATATACTGCTTCTTATCCCTGCCGTGGGCGGCGCCGTAGGCTACAATCTCCTTAACGGTATGCAGATCGGGCACCTTGGTGCGAACGGTTTTCTTTGCCATAAAGCTCTCTCCTAAACAAAAACTCAAGCTGTTTTCGACTGAATTTTAAATATTATATAATTTGTATATTAAAAAGTCAATACCGTTGACGTTAAGTAATGCTCTGCCGGTATCGTCTTTTTAATGACAAAACCGCGGCGAAAGCTCGTCGCGGCTGATATCAATTGCGTCTATTCGATTATACCCAAAAATCTGCCGAGCCAGTAGGTAAAGAGGTAGGACACTCCGCTCTCGGTACGCACCCTGTCCGGGCTGTCGATGCCGAAGGGATTGATACCGAGCCTGTCAAAGGGTCTCTCGTCCCACGGCAGAGGCGAAGCGATCCTCGGCCTCTCTCCCCATTTCAGGGGCGAATCGTCCATTTTAAGCCCGCGTCTGACACTGTTGATCATCCGGCACGACTCAAGCTCGTAAGGGTGATCCCTGAGCGCCTGCGTCACGGTGTCGACGTCGCAGCCCCTGCCCGTGAATGCCTTGTAGACATAGGAATAATAGGGATTTCGCTCAATGCGCTCATAATCATAGTGGGAGGACAGCCCCATAAGGATGTACTCCCGTATCGCCGGTTCCTGCTCAAGGCGCAGGAGGGAGAAGGTGTTGAGCATGGCAAGGTTGTCGTCGATATGGCAGGAATGCCCGTCGTCGCGCTTGTGATAGGCGGCATTGAGCAGGAAATGATCTTTCCTGATGAGCTTACGATACTTTTCGTTATACTTCTCGTCGCCGGACATATGGTAGGCGACCTTCAGGAAATTGAGCATCTCGAGTGAATTTACTCCCTTTTCCCACATCCACATACTGTCATAATTCAGTGCATTCTCGTTCCAGCACGCCCAGGTGGTGGGCTTGCCGTCAATATCGAAGAGGTAGCCGTCGTGCTCAAGTATATGGTCTGTTATATCACAGACCGCTTTCCTGATCTCGCTCTTTTCATTCTCGTCGGCGCACAGGTCGTAATACAGGCAAAATCCGAGGAAGTGACCGCTCATCTCGTCGCTGGAGGTCTCGCCGAGCCACTCAAATTTCCCGTCCGGCGAGCGTCGCCACTCATCGCCAATCCCCTGCGTATCGAGCCCGACGCCCCAGTTTTTCTCATCGGGGTATCTTACCGCCCTGGCGGTAAAGCCCTTGATGCCGGGCGCCCTCGTGAGCAGGAGCATAGCGTTCATCGACCTCCGGGCGGCGGCGAGGACGTCCTTATCCCCCGTCAGGGAGTAGCACATCGACAGGGCGGATATGTAGGTCTGGGTCCACAGGCCGTCGTTGTCCGTAACGGCGGAGCAGCCGCTACCCTTATGGCCATAGATGGCGGTGACGTAGCCGTCCTTGCGCGGGAAGTATTTTTCCGTTTCAAGGAACATATGTCTCGCCTTTTGCTCAAGGGTCGTCTCCCTCTCCGTTATCCTGACGACGCCTCCGTCAGAAACGGTGTAGAGCGCCTCCGAGTCAGCTGCCACACGGGTTACGTCCGGGGAGAAGGCGTATCTTTCGGCAGGGAGATATTTGGCGGCTCCGTGCTTTATATGTACGGCTCCGGCGGAGGTTCCGAGCAGAAAGCTGCCGTCCGGGCAGACTGCAATATCATTGACACTGTCCTCAGGCAGGGCTGAAATCTGCCGATGAGAGCACCAGCCGCTCATGTAATCGTAGATAAACAGCCCCTCGTCCGCGCCGACGAGCAGATAGCCGTTGGCGTCGAACGCGATGGAGCGGATCACGATATCCGGCATGGTGGAATGCTCCGGGAAGATACAGCGCCAGCTCTGGCGTTTGCCCTCAAGGCGCTGGATGCAGCGTGAGTTTGCCATGCAGACCCTGCCGCCCCTCGCAGCTATCGCAAAGGCCGGCTGCTCCGTTCCGCAGAGCTTTATGAATCCGTCCGGAGTTCCGACAAAGACGCTCGAATCCGCCACGACGTAGATTTTATCATCGGCAGTAAAGGCGTCGATATAAGCCGGGAAAACGCCGAGCTGCTCCGCGACGTCCCCGTCGACTCTGTAGAGAACCGCTCCAGCGCTTGCGAGAAGGCTCCCGTCCGGAGCTGAGAGAATGGAATCAAAGTGCATCTCGTCGCTGATGAGCAGCGCTCCGTCCGGGCCGAAGCGGTAGTAGCCGGTATCGGCACCTACGTAGAGCGTCCCCGAGCTGACGGCGGCCGTGAGTATTCTGCCGTCAAAGGGAAATCTTTCAATGATTTTCTGTTGAAATGATGAGGTTTTTAAAATATCCATATTGCACCGCCGTAATTCATTTTTTCATTCTTAATAGGTTTTTATCTTAACAAACCCTCCGTCACGCCTGCGGCGTGCCACCTCCCCTTACACAGGTGAGGCGTTAAGTATCATTTCAGATACCAGATCCAGCCGAACAGGACGATGATGATGAACCACTGGAGGCCGGAGTACTTGACCGTGACCTTGCATGTATTGGTGACGGTGTTGTTGTTCTCGTCGGTGACGGTGACCCTGATTTCCGCCGTGCCCTTTTTTGTCGCGGTGACGTTGCCGTTATCGTCCACCGTCGCGACCTTCGGGTTGGAGGACTCATACTTGACCGTATACTTCACGCCCTCGTCGGCGGTGATCTGCGGTTTGAGGGTCGCTTTTCCGAGGTAATTCAGCGAGATGTCGTCGAGCTTCACGCCCTTAACGCTGCCCTGCGGCTCGGGGTCCTTCTCATACACCGCGGTGAAGGTCAGATCCATACCCGGCATGGACTTGGGCATTCCCGGAGTCCAGCCGACGAAGGTGTAGCCCTCCTTCTCGGGCGCCATCGGCGCGTAGATCGGTTCGCCCTTGGCGAGATATTCCACGGTCTGCACTCCGTCGATTATCCACGTGACCGAGTACTTTTTGACCTCCGAGACCGTCAGAATTTTCGTCTCGACTCCGCTGCCGAAGTCGCCGATTAGCAGAGTGGTGCTGTCGGGGTCGTTGTATTTCGGGGTGAATTTTATCTCGAGGCTGCCGGAGCTGTCGGCGGTGAGCTGATCTATGTACAGCAGGTTTTCACTCGTCAGGGTGAAGCCCTCGCCGTAGCCGGTCACGTTGAGTAAAATGTAATCATTTCCGGCAATGCCGCTGCTATAATTTGAGTACATTGTTTTTGCTTCCGTTCCGACAGCCGACTTTGCCGGGGCTTTTTTGCTCGGCGCAGAAGATTTAGAATTAGCAGATGGCGCCAATCGTAAAGCCGGACGAACCCCAATACCAGTACCGTCTACACTACTGTAGTTGTTCGCGTAGCCACTGTTATCGACTTCATTTGTATAATAATAGGAATAGTAGGGCGAGCGCAGCCTCCAGTATGAGGTATCCTCACCGTCGGCTGTCAGATATGGCGAGTGTGTTTCCGTCCGACAGCCCTGGCACTTCGCATAATCCGTGCTGTGCGCTCTTCTGTTTATATCATTTGTTAATGCGGAAGATGCAAAGCCATACCGTGTATTTTTTACTTCACTGTAAGAAAGCAAGAAGACCTTATCTGTTGTGCTTGCGCTGTTATATGTGCTGTCAAGCTGTGATGAATTGTCAAGCGTTACCGGCACAATCTTTTTCTGCTGAGAAGCATTAAACGCCGTATTTTTAAAGTCATTGTTCAGCCACTGCCTAATGCTGCTATTTGCCCAGTTTGATGCATAATACGTTTTATCTGAGTCTCCCCAGTATTTACTGCTTGCATACAATACATAATTCTGAAAAGCCTGGCTGTCTATGATATTTTCACTCATCACAAGCCCTTCGCCTGCGTCCAGCACGCGCCAGCGCAGCGGCTCATATTTAAAGTAATATACATTGTCTACCGTATAGCCGTTGTCGTCCTGATCTGTATTGCTTGCTGACGATGTATATCCTGTTACATACGGTCTGTATTTGCTGAACGTTACCGCTCGGTATTTATCTCCTTCATATATGAAATCCGCGAATACCATATAATCCGATGGCATCATTTTTCCGTCTGACAAACGGCCCGTGCCGGAATAGTATTCATACGATTTCCAAAGCTTCGACTGTATTTCCAGCTTTTTTATTAAATTCTTGTCGTTTACTTTACTCTGCGGATATGAGCCGAAATTGATGATCGTTCCGGTCGCTTCCGTGCCGGTGAACACGGTGTCGTCAGAGCCTATTCCGCCTTCATTTGAATATGTAAAAGAAAACGGAGCTGAACATGGAGCATTGTTTTTATCTAACAAAAAAGCTTTAATCAGATATGATTCGGGCATTGTGTCAATATCTATATCGACGTTTACGGTCGCGGTGAAGGCGTCATTGTTTTCCACTGCCTCCTCAGGGCGTGTTACATTTGCGACGCCGCTCGCGAGCATCTGCTCTGTCGCTTCGTCGTAAATTGCGACGACAGCCTTACATTCGTCGACGACCGAAACGCTGACAGCTGCGGTTTTGTCCTTAATCATCACCTTTTCGATCACGTAATCGCCGTTTGTGTTCTCTGTTTGCGCAAATGCGCCCACCGGTACGGCTGAGATCAGCATTACCAGTGTCAGGATAAGCGCAAAGATCTTGATCGCTCTTGTTTTCATTCTACGTCCTCCTCAGGTTTGATATTATGACCTTAACAGGTTTTGTGTGATTTGTCAACGGTATTTGTTGATGGATTTACATTATGATTTCGACGTTATGAAAAATGTTGCAGAATATTTAATGTTCCCACGTAGTCGGATAAAAGCGTTTTGGCAGATTTTCGCACCGTAGGGAATGCCGCCCCCGGCATTCCATTACCGGAATTTTCGCAGATTTCAACAATCAGATGAATATGATTCGGCATAATCACATAATTCGTTGTTTGAATATTTTTATAAACTTCATTCATC
>JAFSXA010000055.1 GCA_017450135.1 Clostridia bacterium
ACAAAGCGTTCGTCAATGGCAAAGCTGACGTCGTCGATTATCTCTTTGACTCCTTCTCCCGATTCAACATCGAAAGATACGTTTTTAAATTCTATCATATTGATTCCTCATTTCTCGCTATCTTTAATATTATACATTATTCGCGAAATAAAACAAGTGAATTTGAAGAAATTGTTGATCATCGGCGGTCGCCGTAAAAGATAAAGCAAGGTGCAGAACGTGATCCTGCACCTTGACTCTTATATATAAGTATGTGTCAGCCGAACACGGTGACCCTTATCAGATGGATACTACGGGCAGTCTGCCGAATATGGTTCTGAAGAACGCTACGAGCTTGTCAAGGAAGCCGTTGCTCACTTTGATATTCACGGATTGCTCCCTGATGGTATTGCCGAACGGATCCACGACCTTGGAGGTGAGAGTGGTGCCCTTTGTCATTTTTTTGAGCTCCGCCGTGACCGAGCTTCCGCCCTCTGCAATGACCTTGTCGCCGTCGCAGATGACGACCTTGTAGCCCGCCGGAAGCTTCTCCGCCGTGGCGGTTATCAGCAGCGTAGTCTTGTAATCGAAGCTCCTGTCGCCCTGCGGAGCATTCAGAATTATCTCCGAAACAACAGAGTTATACTTTGCCTCGTCTATTATCTTTCCGCAGTCGTCGCAAACGCCGTCGTTATTATTATCGACGTGCGGCTTCTCCGGAGGCGCCGCGGAAACGAATTCGGCGGATGTATCGAGATTCAGGATCGGGCGGATGCCCACGTTGGCAAGGTTTGAATTGGCGTTGTCGCCGAGCTTGCCGTCGTCGGAAACGACAGCGGACTGACCGGAATGGGAACCGGCGGAACGAAGCCACCACCACGCCATACCCGAATATTCATCGAGACCCTGGCAAAGAGCGTAATCGCTGGAATACGCCTCGCGTGTGACGTTGCTGCTGAAGCCGTAGGACGTGTTCTGAGCCTCGCCGTATGACAGCAGACCCACCTTGTCCGTCGTTGCCTTGCTGTCAAAGATGGCGAACGCTCCCGACCATGCCTTGTTCTCCCTTGTAGTGGCGACTATCTTCGCACTGTCCGTTCTATTGAAGGCGAGATTATGGAAGTCAGCGTTCAGCCACTTTCTCAGCGAGCTTTCCGCATAGTTGTTTGCGTAGTAATCGCCGTTTATACTGCCGAAGCACTCATCGATATCCGACCTTGAACCGTCGCCGTCCGCATCATACCAAGTCAGGAAATTGTTGAACGGCTGAGCGTCGATTATCTTTTCGCAGATGACAAGTCCCGACGACGGATCGAGCACGCGCCAAACCAGCGGCTCGTATTTGAACCAGTAATAATTGTTGACGTAGTAGCCGTTGTTGTCCTGCTCGGTTGAGTTGCCGGACGTGTCGCTTGTATAATTAGTGCACCATTTTCTGTACGTCGTGAACGTAACGCCGCGGTAGGTTTCCCCGTCATAGCTCACATCACAGTACTTCATGTAATCGGAGGCTCTGGCGGTTCCGTTGTCCCAGTCCGAGCCTGAGCCGGCCATGTATTCATACGAGATCCACGTGGCCGGGAGAGAATTCAGGATTTCCGCCAGTTTTTCATCCTTGACCTCGGTCTGAGGATATGAGCCAAAGCTTATCATATCTCCGGTTTTATACCCGGTGATTTTTTTACCCTCTGCGGCGTCGGCTTTTAAGCCTGCAAGCCCTGCGATCGGCGCGGCGGCCGCAAGCAAGACGACCGCAAGCAATAATGACAGGATCCTCTGTGCTGACCTTTTCATGATAGTGCCTCCGTTCTGTTAAATAATCTCTGTCCGCTCCCGACGGAACGGATCACAATTTTGAACCGGTATATATTAATTATAAACCGTAAATTCCAAAAGTCAAGTTTTACAATACTTTTCGACCCGGCAGAAGCCGGCGAAAACGGCGTCAAAACCGGATGTATTGCCGCGAGCCGTTATATATGATATAATAACACAAATATCAACGGAGGGCGCTCGTATGGATAACATAACAGCTTCTGTTATATACATTGACGAACAAGAGAATATCAAGGCGGTGATCGAAACGGAGGAGGCCGTTTTTGACGCCGTGCTGAACGTCGGCGGCAGAGCTTATCCCGATGAATTCAATCTGGACGAGCCTTATGACCGACTTGCCCACGTTTTCCGTATTGACAGGAGCACTCTTGACAGCGAAACACCCCTGCGCTTTTCCGGCAGGGACATTGACGGCGAGCCCCTGGCGGATGAATTCGTATTCGGCTCTCCGGATATCCTCGACCCCGCCGCCCTTGCCGCGGAATACGACAACGGCCTGACGGAGGAAAAAACCGAGGAAGAAACAATCGGCGAGGGAGTCGTTTTCTCCCACATTTACTGCACAGACTCGGACGGTGCGCCCGTCCACTTCCATACGCTTGACGTCGATATGAAAAGCGCTACGCTGTACACGGGAACTCCCGGCGACGGTTACGAGAGCAGAAACGTCCGCGCGACTATCCCCGATATGGCTCAAAGCGCCGAAAAAAACGGGCAGACCGTGCTTGCCGCAGTCAATGCGGATTTCTTCGATATTTACGGCGATTTCCACCCCGCCGGTCTGTGCGTCAAAAACGGCAGGATCATAGCAAATCCCGCTTCACCGCGCCCGTTCATCGGCGTCACTCGGGACGGCTCGGCTGTGCTGACTACCGCAGCTCAGAGCCCCGATATCCTGTCTGAACTTCAACACGCAGTCTCGGGGCTGCAGCTGCTCCTGCTCGACGGTGAGCTGAACGACGTTGCGGCAGGCGAACCATTCGGCTACGTCAGGCATCCGCGCACCGCAGCAGGCGTCAGGGCAGACGGCAGCGTCCTCATCGCCGAGGTCGACGGGCGGATACCCGATTATTCCAACGGCGCGTCGCTGACCGACCTCGCGCTGTTTATGAAAAAACACGGCTGCGTCAGAGCGCTGAACCTTGACGGCGGCGGCTCAAGCGCGGTATACACGAGGGACGGCGAGCTGAAGCTGCGCACGATACCCGCCGATCTCTTCCGCCCGTTTGACAAGCTCATACGCGAGGACTTCAATTGCCTGCTGATAACACGGCGCTGAATTGCGGATATTTCGCTATTGACTTAATCCTGAACGGGTGATATAATAGACGAGCTAAAAGCAATGATCGGAAACAAGTAACATCGGGCTTTCGCTTGCAGAGATGCGCCGGGCGGTGAAAGGCGCAACAGAGCCCCGTGCGAATACATTCCGTGAGCTCCGCGTTTGAAATTTCAGTATGGCGCGGCGGAGCTGTCCGTTAAAGCAGCAGGGTATGAATCAGGACCCGCTAAGGTCGTTGCCGCGAGGCAGTGACGAACAGAGGTGGTACCACGGATATTCCGTCCTCTGCACATTAATTTGTGCGGAGGATTTTTTTATTCTCCGCCTGAAGAAAGAGGATGCACAAAATGCCTATTACAGAGATTTTGAAAAAAAACGCGGATTTCTATCCCAACGACGTAGCCCTTGTTGAGATAAATCCGAAAAATGAAAGCGAAGGCCGAATGACCTGGCGCGAATACTCCCTTATTGAGGCCAGGCCGAACGAGGCTTACCGCCGCGAGATAACGTGGAGCGAGTTCAACAAAAAAGCCAACCGCTTCGCCAATCTTTTGCTCACGCGCGGAATAAAGAAGGGGCAGAAGGTCTCCATACTCATGATGAACTGCCTTGAGTGGCTGCCGGTATACTTCGGCGTTCTCAAAACGGGCGCAATTGCCGTGCCTCTCAATTACCGCTACACCTCGGATGAAATCAAATACTGCCTTGAAAAATCGGATTCGGAATTCATAGTTTTCGGCCCCGAATTCATCGGCAGGATCGAGGAGATCTGCGACAGACTGCCTCAGGTTAAAATGTGGATATACGTCGGCGAGGACTGCCCCACCTTTGCCGAGAGCTACGAAAAGCTGACAGAATACTGCTCATCACGCAACCCCAATATCAAGCTCAGTGATGAGGATAACGCCGCAATATACTTTTCTTCCGGCACAACGGGCTTCCCGAAGGCCATTCTTCACGCGCACACAAGCCTCATGCACTCCGCACGGGTAGAGCAGGCGCACCACGGCCAGACCAAGGACGACGTATTCCTCTGTATACCTCCCCTGTATCACACGGGCGCAAAGATGCATTGGTTCGGCTCGTTCCTCGTCGGCGGCAAAGCGGTTCTGCTCAAGGGCATCAAGCCCGAATGGATACTCAAGGCGGTCTCAGAGGAGCAGTGCACGATAGTATGGCTGCTCGTCCCCTGGGCGCAGGACATCCTTGACGCCATTGACCGCGGCGACATCAACCTCTCCGATTACAAGCTGGATCAGTGGAGGCTCATGCACATCGGCGCTCAGCCGGTTCCGCCGAGCCTCATCAGACGCTGGAAAAAGGTATTCCCGAATCATGAGTACGATACAAACTACGGGCTCAGCGAATCCATCGGCCCCGGCTGCGTGCACCTCGGCGTTGAAAACATCCACAAGGTCGGCGCCATCGGCAAGGCAGGCTTCGGCTGGGAGGTCAAGATCGTAAACGCCAACAGGGAGGAAGTACCTCAGGGCGAGGTCGGCGAGCTTGCAGTCAAGGGCCCCGGCGTTATGAAGTGCTATTACAAGGATGAAAAGGCAACCGCAGAGATCCTCTCCGACGACGGCTGGCTCTACACCGGCGATATGGCGGAGCAGGACAAGGACGGCTTTATCTACCTCGTCGACCGCAAGAAGGACGTTATCATCTCCGGCGGCGAAAATCTTTACCACGTGCAGATAGAGGATTTCCTTCGCAAGCACGACGCCGTCAAGGACGTAGCCGTCATCGGCATCCCCGACCAGAGACTCGGAGAGATCGCCGCGGCAATAATCGAGGTCAAGCCGGATCATTCGCTGACCGAGGACGAGGTGAACGATTTCTGCCACGATCTGCCCAAGTACAAAAGGCCGCGCAAGATAATCTTTGATAAGGTTCCGCGCAACCCCACCGGAAAAATCGAAAAGCCGCTCCTCAGAAAGATGTACAGCGGCGATAATCTCGTAGCCAAGCAAAACGAAATAAATATGTGAACCGCAGCGGACAGCAAACAGAAGCGGAGCATTTAAATGCCAAACAGGATGCAGAAATCGGTTTTTCTGCATCCTGTTTTTTTCAGACCGTAAATACTTCTTCGATATACCGCCTCGATGCACCCTATGTGCCGCAACGGCCAAAACAAGCTCCGTCTTATCTATATGCGGCAGCCACTTATTTTTTTAAAAGGTATTGCTGTCAATTTTATAATATGCTATAACATCACGTCAAATAAGACAACCGCAAAGAAAGGAGAACACCATGAGTATTTATGATTTTAAAGTAAAAAAAGGGAACGGTGACGAAGTATCACTCGAGGAGTACAAGGGCAAAGTGCTTTTGATAGTCAACACCGCCACCGGCTGCGGATTCACCCCTCAATACGAGGGACTTCAAAAGCTGTATGAAAAATACCACGATCAAGGCTTTGAGGTGCTCGATTTTCCGTGCAACCAGTTTGCAAATCAGGCTCCCGAGAGCAACGATGAAATAGCCGCGTTCTGCACCGGCAGATTCGGTACCACCTTCCCGCTGTTCGCCAAGGTTGAGGTGAACGGGGACAACGAGGAGCCGCTCTTCACCTTCCTCAAAAAAGCCAAGGGCGGACTCGGCGGCAAGAAAATCAAATGGAATTTCACAAAATTCCTTGTTGACAGGGACGGCAACGTGGTCGAAAGATTTGCTCCCGTAAAAACGCCCGAAGCAATAGACGCCGAGATCGCCAAGCTGCTTTAATTGCAATAAAAAACGTATAACCTACCGTCTGTAACAGCAAAGAAGAATCAGGATGTAACCGGATTCTTCTTTGCATTTTATTTATTGCATATAAATGGCAATCCTTAAATAATAAAATATGACTATCGCTACAGATACTATGCATATCAGAATATGCTCATAGCTTTCAACAATTTATTTTAGTTTAACATATACTGTAACATATTATATTTGAATTTAATTGTATGATTTTATTTAACAATAAGGATCCGGGTGAAAATTATAATGTTAATAACAATTAGCAGTTATAAAAGTTTTCCAAGTGTATGTGCTATTATCCAAAACAAACCATTCAGTGGAGTCGTATTCTTTTCGTCCTAATAATTTTCCGTTGATTGTGTGTATTGATCGATATGCTACACCTAATATTTCTTGTGTTTCGCCTTTTTCAAGATTATTAAATATCATAATTGATTTATTGTCAGTACGATTCCATTCAAAAAGCACCAGCTCATTTTCAAACGAATATATTTCATCGTCTTCACTATAATCAGCGTCAATAAATACTTCTTCATTAGTAGTTAGATCAATATACCTTAAACCAGATTCAATAAAATACAGCTTATTTCCTTGAAGTGATAAACTATAGCATCGTCCGGCCGAGTATACTGTTTCATGAATAGTTCCATCCAATGATATGTATTCAATATATCCATTGCTATCATTTCTAAAATATATATAACCATTATAAAATAACAAGTCATAAAATTCACCATATGCAATTCTTTGTTTTTGAGTAAAGTCTGTATTCATAGTCCATATCGCATCACTCACATATATTACTATTAAATCATTAATTAAGTAAATATGATCAATTGAATTTCCAGAATCAAATTCATTTTTCGATTTGTGGAATTCTTCACTATCAAGATTTAGTTTATAAATGTAATAACTATCAGTCCAATAAAGTGTATTTCCCATAATATTAATATTACGAAAATTTCCTGCTTCTTTATCATCTAGTGAAAATACTATAGTTTCAGTTTTTCCAAAATCTTCCGATTTTATTATTGAAGAATCTCTACAAAAATAAAGAACCCCATTAACAAAAACAAAAATCCCTTCACTATTGATATTCTCAAACGAATTTCCTAATTGATAATCAGGTTTATTTTTATCAATTGTACCTTTTTTTAATACTGAAGAATCTAAATCTGTTCCATAATAATCAGATTCGCTGAAACGGTCATTACCGCAAGCAGATAATAATACAAGTATTATTATCAATATAGTTGGAAGCAATTTTTTCATTTTTAAGACTCCTTTGCAAAAAAAATGCGCAGCCGTAGCTGCGCCAAAAACACAGCTCTAACTGTCGCCAAACATGTCACATATACGCAAAACTACGATATGCTTATAAGAGCATGCATTTTTATCAAAGGATAAAAATAGCACGTCGTAATTTGTGCGTAAATATTTAATTGTGACATATTTGGCATTTACATTGTAACATTTAATGATGTTTAAGTCAAGAATTATTTCACTGACGTTTGTGTCAAGTAGTCGTTGGCAAATTTTCATATGATATATGAGTTTCGATTTTTAGATGGCAGAAAACAGCTTCAGCGATACAACCGTTTTTCCAATACCATTCCAAAAGTGTGCTTGGACTACAAATCACCAAATGAAGTCCTTGCCGAATACCAGAGAGATCAGATGACGCCGCGCCAGATTTGAGAAAGAACTCGTCGCCTACGGCTCCTCCTTCTTTCTCAAATTTGCTTCTATCCAAGCTTCATCATATTTTTTCGAGAAAAGTGTCACCCATCATTGACGACTCTACAATATGATAGAATACTCAAATAACAAACCTATTGACAAACGCCTTTAAGAGTGCTAAAATGGTTAGCAGTGGGTAACCGATACCATTTTTTAATGGTAACCCGAAAGAGCGCAGCCGCTCTATATTTTTTGAATTGGCAGTTAACCGTTGCTAACTCAACAGCAAGAGGTACGTTATGTGGTTGAATGTAATAGAAGGGGTCACGATTCCGTTTATAGGCACAGCGCTCGGTTCTGCGTGT
>JAFSXA010000056.1 GCA_017450135.1 Clostridia bacterium
GGGGTACGACAGGCATTTCAATATTCTGAAGCACTTCGGTATAAAAATGATAAACATTCCCATGCTCGACGACGGGCCGGATATGGATATGATAGAGGAGAAGATCGGGGACGCCTCGGTCAAGGGCATTTTCTGCGTCCCCAAGTATTCAAATCCCGACGGCATAACCTATTCCGACGAGGTGGTTCGGCGCTTTGCTTCGCTTAAACCCGCTGCAAAGGATTTCAGAGTTATCTGGGACAACGCCTACATTATCCACGATCTCAACGGCACTCCCGACCGCCTGCTGAATATCTTCACCGAGGCGAAAAAGACCGGCGGCGAGGATATGTTCATTGAGGTCTGCTCGACCTCCAAAATCAGCTTCGCCGGCGCCGGTATCTCCGCGCTGGCGGCTTCGGACGCCAATATCGGGCAGATAAGCGCGCGGATGAACGCACAGATCATCTCGCACGACAAGATAAACCAGCTCAGGCACGTCAGGTATTTCAAGGATGCGGACGGCATAAGGGCGCATATGAAAAAACACGCCGCCCTGCTCAAGCCGAAGTTCGACGTGGTAACAGACGCCTTCTCCGAGGCCTTTGATTCTGCCGGAATAGCCCGATGGAAGAAGCCCAACGGAGGGTATTTCGTCAGTCTCTATGTGATGAAAGGCTGTGCAAAGAGGGTGGGTGAGCTGTGCAAAAACGCCGGACTCACCCTCACCCCCGTCGGAGCGACCTATCCATACGGCGTCGATCCGGACGACAGCAATATAAGGATCGCCCCGTCCTACCCGGATGAGGACGAATTGAAAAAAGCAGTCGAGCTTCTTTGCATCTGCGTCAAGCTTGCCGCAGTTCAAAAGCTCCTTAAAGAGTATTAAAGAGGTATCAGCCAATGACCCGTCCGTTCTATAAGGTCAGAGAATTCCATGACCTGCGCGAGATACTGACGCAGAGCGCCTTCCTCTACGGTCACAGCCCTGCGTTCAAGATAAAAAATGAAGTCGGCCAGATCCTCAACGTCAGCTACAAGCATTTTCAGGCCGATGTTGACGCTCTGGGCACGGCTCTTTTCGAGCTCGGGCTCGAGGGCAAGCGTATTGCCATAGCCGGAGCGAACAGCTATAAGTGGTGCACCTCGTATCTGGCGGTGACCGGCGGCGTGGGAGTCGCCGTGCCGACGGATAAGGAGCTGCCATTCAGCGATATCAAAAGCATACTTGAGGTCTCCGAGGCGAGCGCGATAATATTTGATTCCGCCTTCGGGGAAAAGCTGCTGGAGCACCGCGGGGAGCTGCCGGACGGCATCCTGCTGATAAGCACGGATCTCAAGCATGACGAGAACGGCATCCTGTCCTATGAAAGACTGCTCAACCGCGGCTATATGCTCATAGGCGGGGGCAAGGTCGATTATATCAACAAGGTCGTTGACGGCAGCAGCCTGACGGTTTTGCTGTTTACCTCCGGCACGACGGGTATGTCCAAGGCTGTCATGCTCAGCGCGGACAATATCTGCTCAGACGTGCGCTCAATAATGGGCATCGTAAAGATAAACAAGGGCGAGCGTATCCTCTCCATCCTGCCGCTCCATCACACCTATGAGTGCAGCATAACCTTTTTATGCTGTATCTATGGTGGAGTCACTATCTGCTTCTGCGACGGTATCAGGCACATCAAGAAGAATCTTGAGGAGTACAGGCCCGATATTCTGATACTTGTGCCTCTGATTCTTGAAAAGTTTTACAAGCGTATCAGAAAGGCGGTCGACAAGGAGAGGGGAGGCAGAGCGAAGCTTGCGGTCGGCGGAGCCCTGTGCAGGGCTGCCGGCATAGTCGGGCTTGACGCGAGCAGCTTTTTCTTCGGTGAGATCAAAAAGGCGTTCGGCGGCTCGGTCAGGATGATAATCACCGGAGCGGCGGCAATTGATCCCGAGATAATCAAAAGCATGAATAACTGCGGTATCAGGACGTTCCAGGGCTACGGTCTGACGGAGTGCTCGCCGATAGTCATATGCAACAGCGACCGCGATAACAAGTACGATTCGATCGGCAAGCCCATACCTGAGGTCGAGGCGAGGCTCGACAACTGCGACGAGAACGGGGTCGGCGAGATCTGCGTCAAGGGACCCATGGTCATGCTCGGTTATTATAAGAACGAGGAGGCGAACAGGGCCGCCTTCGATGAGGACGGCTGGTTTCACACCGGCGACCTCGCGCGTACCGACAGCCACGGCCGCTATTACATCTGCGGCAGGATCAAGAATGTGATAGTCACCACGAACGGCAAGAACGTATACCCCGAGGAGCTGGAGAGCCTGCTTCTCAGGGATGAAAGGATAAAGGAGTGTATAGTCACCGACGGCGTCGACGACAAGGGAAACACAATAGTTTTCGCAAAGATATTCCCGGACGTCAAGGCCATCTCCGCCGAATACGGCAACCGCAACGTCGGGGAAAGGGAGATCAGCAAGGCTATGGTCGATGCGGTCAAGAAGCTCAATTCACAGGTCGTCAGCTACAAGATGATAAAAAGATTTGAGATAGTGGACAAGGAGTTCCCCAAAACTACGACCTCAAAAATAAAACGATAGCCCATTTTGATAAGGTGATACCGCATTATTCAGGTGTGCGGCATTGCCATAGTAATATTTTTTGTCCCTCCTCATATAATCGAATGAGGAGGGATTCTTCATGGCGAAAAGAAAAAGGAACACCGCGCGGCAGGACGCCGATATGAGAACCGTGCTGATCAGGACTCTTGCAGGCTCTCTTGTCTGCGCTGCGGTCTTTTTTATATTTACGGCGATATCCTCTTTGATCTGCCTTAAAACCGACGCCTCCGATTCGGTCTACAAATATCTGCTGATCGGCGCAGGGGCGGTCTCGGCTATGGCGGGCGGCTTCTGCGCCGTCAGACCGATCGGGAAGAGGGCTCTTATCTTCGGAGCGGCGAGCGCACTGCCTGCGTATCTGGTTATTATAATAGTATGCGTACTGCTCAGCCGTTCGGGCTTGTCGTCCGCCGGATGGATACTGCTGGCTGTTATGGAGGCGTTCGGCGCACTCGGAGGTATGGCGGCAGTCTCGGGCAGATGAAATCGCCTGTTACATTATATATAGTATAAATCCATACGGCTTTTTGTATAAAAAGAGCCGTACTGCGTGTCGAAAAACCATTTTCGGCACGCAGACAGACGTTGAGAAAGGATGCAAGACGCCGCTTTCTCTGACCCGAAGCTGTACAAAGGTACTGCGAGAGGGCAGAAAAGCGGCGAATTTGCAATAGTATTATTCTAAGA
>JAFSXA010000008.1 GCA_017450135.1 Clostridia bacterium
CTCCGGATATCGTGACGACCGCCAAGGGTCTCGGCGGCGGACTGCCGATAGGAGCCACGATGTTCGGCGAACGGGTCGAGAACGTGCTTGTCCCCGGGTCGCACGGATCTACCTTCGGCGGCAATCCGGTCTGCTGTGCCGGAGCGTGCAACATCCTCTCAAGAATAGACGATGCACTGCTTGACGGGGTCTGCAAAAAAAGCGAATACATCTTCGGCGAGCTCGAGGGCGCAAAGGGCGTCAAGTCGGTCAGCGGACTGGGGCTCATGATAGGCATTGAGACGGAAAAGAGCGCCAAGGATATCGCCGCCGCCTGTCTCGAACGCGGCGTGCTCGTCCTCACGGCAAAGTCAAAGGTTCGCCTGCTCCCCGCCCTGAATATAGGAAGCGCGGAGCTGAAAAAGGGCATCGAAGTTTTAAAGCAGGCGATCGCAGAATAATCAATTCATTCTTTAGATCATAAAGGAAGAACGGTTAAAACGTCTGTCATATCAAAGACCGACACGGTGCGGAAATTTGAAACTTCTGCACCTTGCTTTTTTATAATTTGTAGGGGTCGACGACTCGGCGACCCTTATATCGAGTTAAAATTTTCCCGGAAATCTGTATAAACACCGGCAATGCTCGCGTCTTGGGTCGTGAACGCCGATCCCTCAAAAACATGGTCGCCTCACTCGCTTGGAGCGCTTCGCGATTCTCCCTGTTTTTTCACCTCACCGCCTCGCTTCATCGTCCACCGGACGCGCTTCGGCGGTTCGCCCTCGGCGTTCCAAATAAATAAACCGGGAAGTTTTACAAAGGAACGCCGGGGGCGGCGTTCCCTACGAGTTCTTGATTAAAGCATTGCCGAAATTGGTTTTAACAGTGCGAGTTCTGTGAAACACAGAGAACCGTTCCCTGTGTTTTGGTGAATTCTTCTTGCGGTTTGCAAGGGTCGCCGAGGTCGTCGACCCCTACACAAAGACGTAAAAATTGCGGAATTTGTTGAGAATTGAGATATAATAATTCTTTCGTGAAAACGAATTTCGGCAATTCTGACTGTAAGCACTTGTAGGGGCTGACGACCTCGGCAGCCCGTATATTGAGTTAAAAATTTCCGTGAAATCCGTATCAAAACCGGCAATGTTGACGGCAAGGAAATGTAGGGAACGTCGCCCTCGACGTTCCAAAGAAAAAACCAGCAGAATTTTACAAAGGAACGCCGGTGGCGGCGTTTCCACGAATCATAAAAGTCAGCAAGGTGCGGAAATTTGAAACTTCTGCACCTTGCTTTATTTTGTCTTACCTTTTATTTGTTTTCCTCTCTTTGACGAGCGGTGCGGCGTTCCATATATTCCGGGCGTACTCGTTTATCGCTCTGTCGCAGGCGAAGCAGCCGGCGTTTGCCGTGTTCATCAGCGACATTCTGTTCCACAGCGCTCTGTCGTCATAGAGCCTTTCCGCCTTGGACTGCGCCGCCTTGTAATCCGCAAAATCCGCAAGCACCATATAGGGATCGTGGTGGGTTATCGTGCCGCCGATCTCGGGGAAGGTTTTGCCGCAAATGCCCCTGTTTGTAAAATCTATCACTTTCTTGATGTCCGAATTGTTGCGGTAATAATTCATCGGATCATAGCCGCTGAGTTTGAGTGCGTTCACCTCCGGAGTTCTCATGCCGAAGATTATTATATTATCGTCGCCAACCGCGTCGTGTATCTCGATATTGGCTCCGTCCATTGTACCCACGGTCACCGCGCCGTTTATCATCAGCTTCATGTTGCCGGTTCCGCTCGCCTCTGTGCCGGAGAGTGAAATCTGCTCGCTGATATCGGCGGCAGGCATAAGATTCTCCGCCATAGTCACGTTATAGTTTTCAAGGTAGACGACCTTCAGCTTATCGTTCACGTCGGGATCGTTGTTTATAAGCTCGCTGAGCGCACAGATATAGCTGATTATTTTCTTCGCCATGAAGTAGCCGGGAGCGGCCTTTGCCGCGAAAATATAGGTGTGCGGCCTGAAATCGCCGTTCGGATTTTCCTTAATGGCAAGGTATCTTGAAAGAATGTGGAACGCGTTGAGGTGCTGTCTCTTATATTCGTGCAGGCGCTTTACCTGAACGTCGAATATCGAATCCGGGTCAAGCCTGACCCCGTTGGTCTTTTCAACCAGCGCGGCAAGCCTCTGCTTGTTATTCCTCTTTATCTCGCCTATCCTCTTGACGACCTCGGCGTCATCGGCGTACTCGGTCAGCCTTGAAAGCTCGGAGCCGTCGTAGATGAATCCGTCACCGATCAGCTCCGTTATCAGCCCGGTCAACTCGGGATTGGCCTGGCAGAGCCAGCGCCTGTGGGCGATACCGTTGGTAACATTGGTGAATTTGTCGGGCGTAAGCTTGTAGAAATCACTGAACACGCTCTTTTTCAGTATCTCGGAATGGAGCGCGGAAACGCCGTTTACGCTGTGAGAGCCTGCGACGGAAAGGTTTGCCATTCTGACAACACCGTTTGAAATGATCGCGGTTTTTTCAACCTCGGCGGCGTCGCCCGTGGATGCCCAGACAAAGCTGCGGAACCTGTTATCTATCTCCCTGGTTATGCCGTAGATCCTCGGCAAGAGCCTTTTGAACAGATCCTCCGGCCAGCATTCGAGAGCCTCAGCCATTACCGTATGGTTGGTATAGGCAACCGTATCCGTAACTATCCTCCACGCCTCGTCCCAGCCGTAGCCGCACTCATCGAGCAATATCCTCATCAGCTCCGGAATGGCGAGCGAGGGATGGGTATCGTTGATGTGTACGGCGTTTTTTTCGGCAAGGTTGTCTATCCTGCCGTATGCCCTCAGATGATTGTTGATTATATCCTGTATCGACGCGGAGACAAGGAAATACTGCTGTCGAAGGCGCAGGCTCTTGCCCTCGGGGTGATTGTCGGATGGGTAGAGCACCTTGCTGATGACCTCCGCCATGGCGTTGCGCTCCATGGCGCGCAGATACTCTCCCTGGTTGAACATATCCATATCCAGCCACGGAGCCTCCGCGCTCCAGAGCCGCAGAACACTTATCCCCTTGCCGTCCTTGCCCGAGACGTACATATCGTGGGGCACGGCCTTGACTGTAATGCAGTCCCGCTGTTCGATATGGTGATACTGATTGTCCCATATTTCCTCAACGCTGCCCTCGAAGTTTACGTCTACCGACTCCTCCTCGCGCTTAACAAGCCACACATCTCCGCCCGGCAGCCAGAAATCCGGCAGCTCGGTCTGCCAGCCGTCTATGAGCTTCTGCTTGAATATCCCGTACTCATAGAGTATCGAATAGCCCTTGGCGTAATAACCTTGTGTCGCCAGACCGTCCAGGTAGCACGCCGCCAGCCTTCCGAGGCCGCCGTTGCCGAGCCCGGCGTCCGGCTCGCAGTCATAGAGCCTTTCGAGCTTTATGCCGAAACCGTTCAGAGCCGAAGCCATGGTCTGAGTCAGATTCAGGTTGTAAAGGTTGTTCTTCAAGGATCGCCCCATGAGGAACTCCATGCACAGGTAGTACACCTTCTTGCAGTCCGCATTCTTGGACTTTGCGTGAAGCTCCTTCCTGCGGTTCATCATGATATCCTTCAATATGAGCGCAACGGCCTTGTAATAGTGCTCATAAGTCGCTTCCTCCGCCGTTACGCCGAAATAATGCGAGAGCTTGTTAAGAATAAGCTCCTTCGCCTCTTTTTCAGTAAGCTTTATATTCATTGCAACCTCCGATTATTAATATCAGTACAGAAACATTTTATACCAACAGCCGCAAAAATACAACACCTGCGGCGAAACTTATTACAAGAAATAATTGCCCTGTTTTTGTATATAATGCTTAATAATTTTTGTTTTTATTCGGTATTATAAAATAATATTATATATCTTAACCAAATTACAATCAATTTTATTCTGTAACTAACATATTAATTATCCAAAACAACAAAAATATACTCAAAAACTCTTTAACATTTTAAAAAAATATAGTATAATTACAGTATTAATGCAGACTCCAAATCAATTCTTCGGAGGGAAAACTATGGACAAGAACAAGGTGCATCTTGTTATCGGAGGGCTCGATTATTATCTTACCACCGACGAGAATGTTGACGAGCTCAAAAGGATCAGCGCGGAGCTAAACGAAAAAATCACCGATCTGCTCAAGAGCCACACAAGGCTGTCCCAGGTTCAGGCGGCGGTGCTCTGCGCTCTCGAATACGCGGACAGGCTGAACGAAGCCGAAAACAACGCAGAGTACTACAAGTCACAGATCAGAGTTTACATGGAGGACGCGGAAAGAGCCAAGACCGAAGCTGAAATGGCAAGGCGCGAGGCGGAGCGCATGACCCGTGATCTCAGAAGTATAAGAAGAAGTCTCGAGGAAAACTGATAAAATGAAAGAAATTGAAATACTTGCCCCCGCGGGAGGACCGGATTCCGTCCGCGCCGCCGTACGGTGCGGCGCGGACGCAGTCTACCTCGGTGCAAAAAAACTCAGTGCAAGGCGTTCGGCAGAGAATTTCAGCGAGGATGAGCTGAGGGACGCGGTCAAATACTGCCATTCACATTCCGTCAAGGTACACCTCACTCTTAACACCCTCGTCAGCGATGATGAGATCGACGAGGCGCTGGAAATAGTGCGCACCGCCTGCGACGTCGGCGTAGACGCGATAATAGTACAGGATATCGGACTTGCCGATATGATAAGAAGGTGTGCGCCGGATATGCCGATGCACGCCTCCACCCAGATGTCCGTTCAGACCCCGGCAGGTTTGAAGCTCCTGAAAGAGCTGGGCTTTTCGCGCGCAGTACTTCCCCGCGAGGTCTCAAAGGATGAAATAAAAAGACTGTGCGGCAGCTCGCCCGTCGAGATAGAATGCTTCGTGCACGGCGCACTGTGTATGTGCGTATCGGGGCAGTGCTATTTCAGCGCGATGCTCGGCTCGCGCAGCGGAAACAGAGGCGCGTGCGCCCAGCCGTGCAGACTCGGCTTTGCCGCAGAATACGGCACCGGGCACGATCTGAGCCTGAAGGATCTCTCACTCGTCGGCTATATCCGCGAGATGGCGGAGCTGGGAGTGTTATCCTTTAAAATAGAGGGCAGGATGAAACGCCCGGAATACGTTGCGGCGGCGGTCAAGGCGTGCAGGAACAGTATCGACGGTATCTCCGACCCCGGAACCGACTCGGCGCTCCGGAGCGTATTTTCACGTTCCGGCTTTACAGACGGCTATTATACGGGCAGGCTCGGCAGAGATATGTTCGGTATAAGGAGAAAGGACGACGTCACCGCGGCGGCTCCGGTACTCAAAGAGCTTGAAAAGCTCTACGAAAAAGAGTCCGCCGACAAGCGGGTGGATTTTGTCTTTACCGGCGTGTTCGGCGAAAAGATATCCCTTGCGGCAAGCTCGGGCGGCAAAAACGTATTCATCAGCTCCGGCAATGAGCCTCAGCACGCCCTGAACAAGCCTACGGAAACGGATAGCGTCCGTGCCCAGCTTCTCAAATGCGGAGGCACCGGGTTCTACGCCGGCGATATTGAGATAGAGCTTGACGACGGCGTCTTTATTCCGGTTTCGGAGATAAATTCGCTCCGCCGTGCGGCTATCGAAAAGCTCTACAGCTACTTTGACGCCGAGCCGAAAGCCTTCAGCAGAACAAAGGCGGAGATAAAACCACACGTTACCCACGGCAGGAAGCTTGTCTGCCGCTTTGCGGACACTGCGTCCATCCCATACAATCTTGACGATATCGACGAAATAATAGTCCCGCTCGGCACTGAAAAGCAGGTCAGAAAATCGTCGAGGATCAGCGTCGAGGTTCCGCGCGGAATTTTTTCCTCCGATGAAAAAATACTCGCTCAGCTCAGAGAGGCGGCGGAATACGGCGTAAAAAACGCCTGGGCAGGCACGCTCGACGGCATTGCTCTGATACGCAGGGCGGGCCTCACGCCGAACGCTTTCTTCGGCTCAAACGTGTTCAATTCGCAGTCCGTAAGAGTCCTAGAGGAGATGGGCGTCGACAGGATACTGCTCTCCGCAGAGCTGACCCTCGCGCAGATACGCGATATCGGCGGCGCGGCACAGCGTGGAGTTTTCGCCTACGGCAGGATACCGCTGATGCTGACGAGGAACTGTCCGCAGAAAAACGGCAAGACCTGCGCCGAGTGCAGGCGCACGGGCAAGCTCACTGACAGGCGCGGCACAGAGTTCCCGATAGACTGCCGAACAGGAGTCTGCGACATACTCAACAGTGTCCCCGTCTTTATGGCGGACAGGCTCGCAGAAATGAGAAACGTCGACTTCCTGCTGCTGTATTTTACAGATGAAAGTCCCGAAAGCTGCCGGGAAATAATCGATAAATACGTCCGCTCCGGCAAGCCCAAGGGAGAGTTCACGAGGGGACTGTTTTACAGGGGCGTAGAATAAGGGCAATGCCCCATAATCACATAACGAAACAGGGTGCAGAAATCGATCTTTTCTGCGCCCTTACGTTTATAATTGCATTAGTTTATTACATCACCGCCGAGAAATCCGCATTGCGGTTCTTGATATTGATACCCGAATCAACGAACGTCCCGCGCTTCTCCGTTTTGACGGCGTCAGCCGGTATCTCAGGTTCCTTTGCCCCGATCGGCAGAATGATCCCCATGTTGCCGAGCTTAGAGGTCGCGCTGGCCTTTGCCGAATAATCGCTCAGCGCTCTGTTCTTGTTGTCGCAGGCGATGACCTTATAGTAATAGGTCTCACCGATAATAACGCTTGCGTCGGTCAGCTCGGTGGCGTCGGTCTTTGAAACTATCGTGTAGAGTCCGCCCTCGCTCCTTGAGCGGTAGACGATATATCTGACAGCTCCCTCCACCCTGCTCCATGAGATCCTCAGCGAGGAATCCGAACAGCTTGAAGCCGCGATAGACTCCGGCGCAGGCAGTCGCGCAGGTGCGTAGAATGTATCGCTCATTTCGCTGTCATACATTTCGTCTTTGGCGCGTGTGACAATGCGGTAATAGTATTTGTTCCCCGGCACAAGATCCTTGTCGCTGAAGGAGGTGGCACGAGATTTCAGCAGCTCGCACTCCTTGAATTCCCCGTCCGAGGAAAAAGCCTTATATATCGAATAGCCCTTGGCTCCGTCAACAGCGTCCCAGCTCAGGGTGATGACGTCCTCGGCGGTGTTCTCAATCCTGATATTACCCGGCGAGGCGATCTTGACCGTAACCTCACAGCTCGAGCTGACCGAGCCGTAATTGGTAGTTGCAGTCAGGGTGGCTTTGCCGTAGGCGTGGCCGGTCACTACGCCGTTGTTATCCACAGTGGCAACGGCTTCGTCGGACGAGGTCCACGTAATGCCCTTGTTCTTTGAATCAAGCGGGAGCTGTACCGCCATGATGCGTGCGGTCTGACCCAGACCCACGCTGAAATCGGTCTCGCTGAGCATGAGCTGCTGAGGCTTGTCGTCTATTGTCACCACGGCGTAAATCGGGCCGAGATAATCTCTGCCGTCAATACGCGCAAACGTCCTGTAATAATAGGTCGTGCTCGGCTCAAGCTTCTTCGATTCCTCGTTCAGGTTCATTGTCAGAACCAACGAGGTTCTGCTTGTTGCAACATTTTGGGAGATCTTCTCCATGGCATTCTTATCCCTGCCGAACAAAAATCCCGCAGAAGATATATAGAGCCTGCCGTTATTCACCACGCTGCCGTTCAGGACCGCATTTGAATCGGTAATATCAGAAGCCGAGGTGGTTATAACTGAAAGCTTGGTTGTTGAATATGCCGTGGAGCCGGAACTTGCCGGAACTGCCGAAAACGCATATGACCCGGTGTAGCTGTCCGCATCGTTGTATGCAGGTACGCCGTAGCCGAGAACATAGGCCGCGTTCCTGCTCCTCGTTTTCGCGTTGCATCTGTAGCCCGAGGTATCGGTATTGCCCTCGATGGTGAAGACGCTGTCGGCGGAAACTCCCGTCACTATGCCTATATGCTTCGCCGTGGAGCCGCCGTTCCAGTTGAAGAACACCATGTCGCCCGCCTTGGGCACATAGCCCGAGCCTCGCGTATAATACTCCGAGTGGCTCGTATACCATCTGACAAGGGCGGCACAGTTGCCGAGCCGCGGCACTATCGAGGTCGATATCCCGGCCTGACTTGCACACCACGACACGAAATAGGCGCACCAGTCGCCGGTCTGATCACCGAAATATGCACCGTATTTGGTATAACCCTTGCCCTGACCCGGGCCGAGCGGCATACCCGTGGTGGTGCTCAGCTCGGTATAACCTATCTGGGTTTTGGCAACAGAGATTATGTCGGCAATATTTCTGCCGGTATTCCTGTGCGTGTTGGGATACGGATCAATATATGCCGAACCGATCACCGGCGGTATCATACATACTATGAGGATGACCGCCGATATCACGGATATGATTTTTTTGCAAGACCTGCGCATTTTCACTTTCTCCTTTAAGTGTCAATGTAAGAAAGAGCTGATTACTCCGAAGAGCGCACCGGACGCCATCAGAGCCGCAAGTATCAACGCAATTATTCTGATCGTTTTACTTCTCATTTTTACCCCTTTTATCCTTGTTCTGAACACTGTTTTTACCGAACGCCGTGACAAACATCCCGACGACGCACCCTGCCGAGCCGAGTATCATATCGGTCATTGTGTCAATCAGGCCGTTCTCCGAATTGAAGTGTGAGCACTGCAGGTTAAGCCCGTAGAGCCTGTCCATAGTGAACTCGTAAAACTCCCAGCCGACCATCAGCATAACTCCGAAGGCAAGTGAAAACATGGCGGCAAGAGCCGGGCTTATACGTTTATCCTTGGGCTGTTTGCCCTGAATGATGACCGCAAGATCATAGCTCCCGGAGGTTGCGATAAAACCCGCCATAAAATGCTCCGGAATGTCGATATATTCAAACGAGGTGAATTTATTGACGGTGGTCCCGACGACAACTCCGAAGCAGATGAACACATTCAGCATAGTCTGTATCCTGTACGGGACAAGGGTGATAAAGGTCTTGCCGCCGAGGAGCTGAAAGAGATCCCACAGATGAGTAAAGATTATTGCGAACATCGCCTCAAGGAATTCAGTAGTGTAACCGGTGAAGAGCATTACGACGCCCCACAGAAAAAGCAGCCCTCTGCAAACCCACCAGGTTATCTGATGAGCCTTCGGTATTATCGGAATTCTATTCAGTGTTTTCTTCTTCATTATAACACCTTTGTAAAAAACAATATAGTATAAATATATACCATTTTTGTATTAAAATCAATACCGCCTCTGCTATTTCTTTGAAAACGGAAGAAAAAAAGCGGTTGCAATTTGTATATATCTGTCTTATAATTAATAATATCGTGAACGGTCGTTCACGGCTTATCTGATTTTACACGGAGGTACCACAATGGCAAAAGAAATCCTTATTGAAACTTCGGCGCGTCACGTCCATGTCACCGCCGAGGTTCTCGAAACGCTCTTCGGCAAGGGCTATGAGCTCACATGGAAAAAAGATCTTTCTCAGCCCGGTCAGTTTGCCTGCCAGGAGAGAGTTCAGGTCATCGGCCCCAAGAGCAGCTTCCCCGCCGTCTCCATCCTCGGCCCTGTCCGCCCCGAGACTCAGGTTGAGCTTTCGGCTTCCGACGCCCGTTCAATAGGTATAGACGCCCCCTGCCGCGAGTCCGGCGACGTGGCCGGCAGCGGCGCCTGCAAGCTTGTAGGCCCCGAGGGCGAGGTAGAGCTCTCCGAGGGCGTTATCATAGCGAAGCGCCATATCCACGCCACTCCCGAGGACGCGGAGAAATACGGTCTCAGCGACAAGCAGATCGTCAATGTCAAGGTCAATTCCGATGGACGCGCCCTTATCTTTGGCGACGTTATAGTCAGGGTCAGCCCAAAATACAAATGGGCTATGCATATCGACACGGACGAATCCAACGCCGCCTTCGCAAAGCCCGGCATGATGGGTGAAATCCTCGACTGATCCCTGCCGCAAAAAGAAAACAACAGAACCGACGCATTCAGCTTGACCTGAGCGTCGGCTCTGATTTTTTAATAGCTTTATTATTCGACGGTTACCGTTCCGTCCTCGCTGACGGATATTTTATCCCCGTCCTTTACGGATGCAAGGAATTCCTCACCGAGGGAATCGACGGCAACTATGGTGTTGTCCGTCCAGACGTCCGCCAGTATAACTCCCGCAGCCGCGAGCGAATCAATCGGCTGAGAGAAAAGCATCGCGCTCGGCGCCATATTCAGCGCGCTGACGGTGTAGAGCACCATTCCGCCGGTAGTCGAGCCTATAGTCTGAGGAAGGCAGAGCACCTTGTTTGTGAGAACCTTACCGAATACGTCCGGATTGTTCTGATCGGAACCGATGACCTCATCCTTGCCTATGATCGGAATATCATGGAGCAGGGCGGTTTTCTGGAATGTCGCAAGGGTATTAACACCGTTGTGTGAAACAACGGCCTCACCCTTGTCGATGGTTCCGGCTACTATGGGGCGTCCCTTAAAAGTTTTACTCATGATCAAAACCCTCCCTTGACGGCGATCTTAGTGATATCGTCGGTTGTAAAATAGCGGGCTGTGGTATATGTACGCAGCTTGTTGGAGCAGGTTATTACGTTGCTCGTATCGCCGCCGCACAGCGGATTGTTCATATACATCAGCGGACAAATGCTCGTCAGCTTTATGCCGAAGCCTATGAGCTTGTCGTAATCCGCCCTGTTTTCCCTGCGGAATTTTTCAAGCACGTCGGGCGCAGTCGTCATTATGGTGCGAATGCCGACCTTGTCCTTGCCCTGCGCCTTCATCTCTTTATCGAATCTCTGAGCCCACTCGCCGAGCTGAGCGAAGGAAAGGTGCGGACAGCCGATGAAGCAAAGCTTCGGAGCCGCGTTCTTATCCTTCCACATTACCGGATAGTTCTTGTAAACTCTTTCAAGCTCTGCGTCGTCAATAACGTAGGTCTTTGCGTCGTCGTTTATGAGGCTCTCGCCGAGCTCAACGGCTTCGGGCGGGAGATTCTCGATATGATAGAGGCCTACCGCGCCGTTGGAAGCCGTAGCAGCGCCGAAATCCTTCAGGTAAGCCTTGGCGTCGTCGTTGAGCTCGGTGCCGATCCACTTGTCAAGTCCCTTGACGTAGGGCACGTCCTCCATGACCTTCATGCCGATAGCCGAGCCGAGCACCTGAGCCTCGGGGATCTTCTCGGTCTTGACCTCGATTATCCACTTGGCCTTCCTGCCCTCGTCGGTCAGCAGGTCAAATTCCGGAACCTTGCCGAGGATAGAGCCGAAAAGCTCAATGATACCGGAGTTCCTGTTGCATCTTGCGCCCAGAACGGAGTTGGCGTATACGACCGCCGAGGACTCCGCCCAGGAGAGCACGTCGCCCTTTTTCGGCTTGTTGCCGACCTCGTCAAAATAGCTGGCGCAGGTAAATGCGTTCGCATTCTTGAGTCCGAGAGCGTTGAGCTGCTTCTCATAGGGAGCCTGCATACCGTAGAGGACTTTATTAAAGACGATTTTCTGCAGCGGATTGCATTTAACGTTCGCATAGTCAATGGGTCTGGGGTCGACGGTGAATTTCTCATCGACCTTCAGGCCGGCGTTGATGAGCTCATCCATTATCGAGAAAACCGGCTTGAGTACGGAAATACCGAAGCTTGTGACAAGATGTCCCATACCGGTCACGGGGACAAATCTCTTTGCCGAAAAAGCGTCGCCGTAGAGCACAAGGGTCTTCATGACCTTTGCCATGGTCTCGCCTTCAGAGCCGTGGAGTATGGCGACTTCCTCGTCGGTCAGCTCCATTTTATACTTGAAGTTTTCATTCATGAGGTTTTCCTCCTTATTGTTACAGCGGTATTTGGGGAACCTCTGAACATTCGACATGATATTATTCAGAGGTTACCTTATATTATAAGTGTAAACCGAGGGCGTAGCCGGACTTGGTGGCGTCGAACACCTTGCCGCCCTTGAAGCTGTCGCCGAGGTTATAGACCTCCTTGGTGTTGAACTTGTCCTGAAGCTCCAGGAAAAGAGCCTCGTTCGGTCTGCCGCCTGCGGCCATGACGACCATATCGGCGGGTACAAATTCGTCAACGCTCTCGTCCTTTATCTTCTTGGCAAGCGGATTGAGCACGCTCTCCGGAAGTATGGGATTCCATGAAAGATAGGGATCGGGAACGGTATTTGACTTGTTCCTTCTGACGTTGATGCCGTTGGCCTCGAAGCTCTTGAGTGCCGTGCAGTTCCAGAGCTTGATACCGGCGTCATACATACATTTGAGCAGATGTCCTCTGTTGGCTGTGCAGGTGTGGTTCATTATGTATTTATCCATTTCGACCACGGTAACGTCTTCAATTCCGCATTCTTTGTTGAGGAAATACGCTGTCTCCGCGCCGACTACTCCGCCGCCGACGACGACTACCTTCTTGCAGCCCTCAACAAGAGAGGGGTTCACAAGCACGTCGACTGCCTGCTTCCAGTTGGCCTTTTCAATACCGGGCAGACGCAGAACCGTATCGTTTGTTCCGGCGGCTACAACGATCTTATCAAAATCGCCGAGGTTGTCCGCCGTGGCCTCAGTGCCGAGCCTGACCGTGAGGTTGTATTTTTCAGTTGCTCTCTTGACGTAGCCCTTCAGATACTCAACGTAATTCGCGACGTCGAATTTTATCTTTGCCGCGGAGCCTGCGATAAGTCTGCCGCAGAGCTCATCATGCTTGTCAAAGAGAGTTACGTTGTGTCCACGCTGAGCCGCAACGACAGCCGCGGTTATACCTGCGGGGCCTGCGCCGACAACGGCTATTTTGCAGGGCTTGTCCGCCATGGGAGGATCCTTGGGATATATCTCCTCAAAGGCCGTCCTCGGGTTGACGGCGCACTGCGGATGACCGCCCTCAACAAACTCGTTGATGCAGCCCTCCTGACAGCCGATGCAGGGGCATATCTCATCTATTCTGCCGGTGCGGACCTTGTTAGGCCACTCCGGGTCGGCAAGCAGAGGCCTGCCGAGCATTATCATATCGCACTTGTTATCGCGCAGAGCCTGCTCCGCAAGATCGGGATATCCGAGCTTTCCGACTGCAACGACGGGTACGGGGATGCCGAGATTTGAAAGTATGTTGTTCTTGATGAAGTAATCTCTGGCGATCTTTGAGATGTCGAGGAAGCATCCCGGAGGCATCGATCCCGGCGGATGCGGCAGCCACCAGTTATCGTAGCAGCCGAGGTCAACGTCAAACATATCAACGCCGGCCTTGACAAGCTCCGCCATATATTCAAGCGTATCGTTTATCGTTCTTCCGTTTGTGAATTTTTTGAGCGAGGAAACCTTCAGCATCCTGTCGCCGTAAGTCTCGTTGAGAGCAAGGGAGAGATCGATCCTGTACATGATGGGATAATTCGGGCCGACTCTCTTTCTCATTTCCTTGATGGTCTCGATACCGAAATTCTGCCAGCGTGCGAACTTGCCGACCTTGCGGCGGTTGAACGCAGGATTGGTGAGCTGCTCAAGCAGATAGCCTTCATGGCCGTGGAGATATACGCCGTCGAGGCCCATGGCTTTCGCGTCGGCAGTAGCCTGGCCGAAATTCTTGATGATCTTGTTGAGCTTACGGTCGCTCATCGGCAGACAGGGAAGTTCCGGCATATACCAGCTCGGATTCATTGACGCCGACTGAGGGAATTTAAGCTCATTGACAAGGCACTGGGGATTGCCGACTCTGCCGAGACCGGCGGAGAGCTGAATGAATATCCTTGAGCCGTAGCTGTGGACGCGCTCGGCGAGATCGCGCCAGCCTGCGAACACCGTTCTGCTGCGGTCGATGCGCGGGAAATACGAGAGCTGACCCATCTCCGTTATGGAGAAGTCGAGCCCGTGGCTGATCGGTACAAGACCTGTGGTGATCAGGCCTACGCCGCCCTTTGCACGCTCAACGAAATATGCGATCATCTTTTCGTTGGGACGTCCGTTTTCCTCGCACATGGAGATATTTCCCATAGGCGCCATGACGAGACGGTTTTTGATAGTGATACGGTTTACCTTGACGGGTGAAAAAATGCTGTTGTACGGATAGAGCTCCGACGTCATCTTTCCGCTTTTAACCGCCTTTTCATCCTTGAACCAATCGGCAAAATAATCGGTCAGTTCTTCGACTATCTTGTCTTTTTTGAGTTCCTTGCTCAAGTTAACTCCTCCCAATAATTAATTTTTGTATAACATTTATATTATATATTAATTTTTCTCATATTGCAAGTACTAAAGAACAAACAATATTCGACCCTGAGTAGGGCTTCGCAGCCCTCATGTCGAGATGAAAATTTTCGGTAAATCCGTACCAAAACCGGCATTGGCGACGTCTTCGGCCGTAGTACCCTGTGTTAATAGAGCCTCCCCTTGAAGCAAGGGGAGGTGGCACGCCGCAGGCGTGACGTAGTACCCTGTAACACCTAAAACTTTGCAAGCATTACTACGTCTGATTTCGCTGAACTGCGTCTTTGAACTTGACAGGCGTCAGCCTGCC